>NZ_JAVGJT010000026.1:0-20149 GCF_040948865.1 Pseudoxanthomonas sp. UTMC 1351
GCCCCTCAATCCCGCGGTTCCGGCTCCGGCTCCGGCCGCGCGGCTTCCGGGCTGACGCGCTCGATGGTGTGGCGCAGTTCGCGGCCCAGGATGGCCTTGGCGTCTTTGGCCCAGGCATCCAGGCGTTCGTCGAACAGCAACTTGCTGTTTTCATCCGGCCATACCAGGCGCAGCTCGCGCATCTTCTGGATGAAGCCGCGGAACAAGGTTCTGTCGAAGAATTCCGGCGCCGCCGGGGCGTACAGCAGGCTCAAACGCTGCGCTGCTTGCTGGCACAGGCTTTCCAGTTCGGCCGCACCCAATTTTCCCGGGCCGTTCTTCACCAGCACGGAGATCGCGATGTAGTAGCGTTCGAACGCTTGCTGCAGAGAATGGCCGATGGCACGCAGACGGAACACTTCGTCGGTCTGCCCTGCGTTGCGGGCAAGGATGCCGCCATCGTCATCGTTGATCTGTTGCAGCAGGCCTTCGCGAATGAACAGATCGATGGTGCGATCCATGCGTTCGGCGAATTCTTCCTCGCTCCATGGCAGGAACAGTTCCGTCTGCAGGAACGGATACAGGCCGCGACCCAATCGCAATACACCGGCGCGGCTCATACGGCGGTTGTTCTGGAAACAACAGGCGATCCATGCCGACGCCGTGAACAGATGCAGCACGTTGTTGCGGTAATAGCTCATCAGCACGGCGGTGTCGTCGTCGACCACGCTCAGCACGTCGCCCAGCGGATGCTTGACCCGGCGCAGTACGTTGATTTCCTCGCCGTGCGCGATGATGCGCTCGGGGGTGTGCGGGGTAACGGTGACCAGGTCGGAATACGGCAGCTCGGCCAATAGGGTTTTCGACAGTTCGATCTGCGCGATCAAATCCGCTTCGCCCATCGCGTGCTTGGGCGTGGACAGCAGTGCCAGCGCCAGCAGGTTGATCGGATTGACGTCGGCCGCGCGGTTGATGTGCACCTGGATCTGATCGGCTAGCGCATCGACGGTGGCGGACAGCCAAGCAGGCCGTTCTTCCTCGCCCAGCGGGGTGCCATTCCACTCCGGCGCATGCTGCGCCAGTGCATCGTTCAGGGGGATGGGCTGGCCGAAATTCACCACCACCTGTCCGTAGTTCTGTCGAAGCACCTTGGGGATGCTCCACAACAGCGCCCAGATCGATTCTTTTTCCTTGGGGCGGCCGCTCAGCTCGTCCAGATAGCTGTTGCCTTCCAGCAGCTTTTCATAGCCGATGTAGACCGGTTGGAACAGCACGGGTTTCTTCGGCTGGCGCAGGAAGGCACGGACGGTCATCGAAATCATGCCGCCCTTCGGCGGCAGTAGCCGTCCGGTGCGCGAGCGGCCGCCTTCGATGAAGTACTCCAGCGAATAGCCACCGGATACGAGTTGCGCCACGTACTCCGTGAACACCGCCGAATACAGCGGATTGCCACGGAAACTGCGCCGCATGAAGAACGCGCCGCCCTTGCGCAGCAACGTGCCAATCACCGGCAGGTTGAGGTTGATGCCGGCGGCGATGTGCGGCGGCACGATGCCGCGCTCGTACAGCAGATACGACAGCAGCAAATAGTCCATGTGGCTACGGTGGCAGGGCACGTAGACGACTTCATGGCCTGGTGCGGCTTCCTTGAAACGGTCCAGGTGATGCACCAGTACGCCGTCGTAGATCCGGTTCCACACATGCGACAGCAGGAAGCTCGCCGAACGTACGACCGGATTGGAATAGTCCGCGGCGATTTCCCAGGCGTAGGCATGCGCCTTCTTCCACGCGTCTTCTGCCTTGGAATTGTCTCGCCGGGCCTGGTCGGCAATGGCTTCGCGCACGGGCTCCGCAGCCAGCACCTGGTCCACCAGCAGGCGGCGGGTGGACAGGTCCGGCCCGATCACCGCTTCGCGGATGCGGTGGAAGTGGGTGCGCAGCACGCGCGAGAGCTTGCGTACCGTGCGTTCCGGCGGCAGGTCTTCGGCGACGGCGTCGCGCAAGGACACCGGCGCCGCGAACCGGACGATGGTGCCGCGACCGTTCAACAGAATGGCCAGAAGACGGCGGAAGCGGCCGACGATGGCCCAGTTTTCCGAGAACAGCACCGAAAACCAGCCGCTCTGCTTGTCCGGCGCACGACCGACGAAGATCGACACGGGCACCAGCTGCACATCCAGATTCGGATTGACGCGATGCGCCTGCAGCAGGCGGGCCAGCGACCCGGAGTGGGTCTTGGCGCTACCGCTTTCGGGAACATTTCCAGTGAGCATCAGCGCGCTGGCGTTGCGGCGCGACAGCGCCACATAGGCACGCTTGCGTCCCAAAGGATCGCCCGGCACCGGCAGCGGTACCAGTGGCGAAGGCAGGCCGGCATCGCGGCAGGCGCGATCCAGTATCAGTGCGTTGGATAGCCCGTAGTCTTCCAGCACATAGCAAACGGGTCGTTCGTCGATCAGCTCGCGCGGAACTTCCGGTTCGATGTTCAGTGCCAGCCAGGGATCCGCCAGCCGGCTCAGCAGGCGTGCCCACCACGGGCGCTTGGCCGCCTTGGCAGGCACCGTGGCGAGCGCCGACTTGGTAGGCGGCGTTGGCGGCGCGGGGGGCGGGTCCGGAAAAGGCAGGGGATTTTGTTCAGACATCCGGCGCATTATGGCCCAGCAACGTGGACGTCTGGGAAGCGGTGGGCGCGAACCGGTACGAACGAGCTGGATCGACGAGCTTTTGTGACGTTGCCGGTTGGAAGCCGCCGTTTCCGCGAGGATCGATGCCGATGTGCGCAATAGCCGTCAGCGGGCCGCTCGTCCAGCAGCGCTCTAGCGCGCAGGCGGCGCGGGATTGGCGGGCAACTCAGCAACGGCGGGAATCACCGGGGCGGGCGCCGCCAGCACCTGTTCCACATGGCGCAGGTAATCGCTCAAATACCAGTGACCGTCACGAAGCTCGAGGCTGGCGACGGTGTCGATCTCCTGACCCGCCAGTGGGTAGTGGATGCGCACCGTGGCCTTGTCGCCTTTCTGTTCGACCAGACCGGTGCGCAGGTCGGCGAGGCTGGCGTCCAGTGGCAAGCCGTAGTTGTCCAGCACGGCCTTGGCTTCCGCAAAAAAAGGACTGAGCCTTCGCAAGCTGCCTTCCATGCCAGCGGCGGCCAGGTCTTGCTCGCTGGTCAGGCCTGTCTTGCGTGCGGCGGCGGCCAGCCGCGTGATTGTCACGTCCGCATGCTGCGGATCGCCGAGTGGCGCTTCTTCCGCCCACTCGCCGAGCGCGCGGATGATCTGCGCGTAGTGGTCGCGTTCTTCCGTGGTGTAGTTGCCTTCGTTCTTTACGTACTGCACGCCGAACAATCCGAGTGACCGGGCCGCTGCCTTGAGATCGCGATCCTGGCGGGCGAACTGGCTGTCGAATTGACGCCCCAGCCGTCGTTCTGAGTCTTTGGCCGCGAGCACGGCCAGCATCGGCGCCAGCTTGTCTTCCAGCGGGAGCTCTGTCAGCGGCCAGCGGCTGCGGTTCTCGCGCCAGGCGATTTCCAGCTGCGCGTACTGGGCCGGTGGCACCGCCGCCCGCGCGAAGCCGACCAGATCGTTGGCTCGGACATGGTGCGCCAGCTGCCGCACCGCCGCGGCCGGCTCGCTGGCGGCGCCCGCCAGTTCGGCCGGTTCGCGCTTGCACGCGCCTATGGCCAGGACGGCGAGCAGCGGCAGGGCTGCAAGACCCGATCTTTGCAAGGACAGACGAGGTTTGGACATGACGCGGTGACTCCCCAGCCGGCCCACATCTTTGCCGCAAGCCGCCCGGCGGGCAAGGGCAACAATCTCATTCCCTCTCAGAATCTGTCCAAGGCCTTGCTGCGCTTGCCATCTGGCACAAGTGCGGTGCCCGAGATGCTCATGTACCGGTACTACGCTGCGCTTTCTGCGCACCTCACGCACCCCGTAAGTACGGGACAGGCTCTGGCTGCGCTCGCTACAGACTTTGAACAGGTTCTAAGACACGCCTGGCCATAAAAAAGAGGCCGTGCTTTCTCGCGAAAGCAGAGGGCCTCTCAAGCCGGCCGAAGCCGGAGGACAGTGTTGTGGCACATTTCCGGCAGGGCCGGACGCGGCAAGACTACCTAGCCGGATAATTTAATGCAATACCTGAATTATTACGATATATCTAGTTGAATTTATTGAAAACACCCAGCAATTTCGTGCTGGATCGCTTCGGCGGCCGCACGTGGGTCGGCGGCTTGGCTAATGGGCCGGCCGACCACAATGGCGTCGGCACCGCGGCGGAAGGCCTCGGCCACGCCCACGATTCTTTTCTGGTCATCGCCGACGGGTCCGCCCGGGCGGATGCCGGGGCAGACAATGTCGAAGCCCGGTCCGGTCGCGGCGCGGATCACCGCGGCTTCCTGGCCGGATGCGATGACGCCATCGATGCCGGCCGCTTGCGCCGCCAGCGCGCGCTGGACCACAACGTCTTCCGGCGACCGGTCGATGCCCATCTGCTGCAGATCCTGGCCGTCCATCGAGGTCAGCACGGTGACCGCCAGCAGGCGCAGGTCGCCACTGCGCGCGGCGGCGGCGGCTTCCATCATGCCGGCATGCCAGCCATGGACCGTGCAGTAGGTGATTGGCCAGCGCGACAGCCCGCGGATCACGCCCGCCACGGTCGCCGGAATATCGAAGAACTTAAGGTCCACGAAAACGCGCTTATCGTGCTTGGCCAACGCATCCAGCACAGCGAAGTATTCGCCGGAGGCCAGCAGTTCCATGCCGATCTTATAGAACGCCACCGAGTCGCCCAGCCGATCCATCCATGCCAGGGCGTCGGCGCCGTTTGGCGCATCCAGCGCGAAGATCAGGCGCTCGCGGTTGTTCAGACGCAAAGATGCGCGCGAATTCACGGCGCGTAATCCAGGCCGTCGCGCTTGGCTTGGCTGCGTGCTGCAGCCGGCAAAGTCCAGTCGTTGTTGAACAATGCAGGTTCCCACGAACCATAGGTGGGATTGGGCAGCATCCACCAGCGCTCGCCAAACCAGTCGGCGTATTCGTCGTACAGTTGTCCGCGGCCGTCGCGGGTATTCGCCAACACCTGCACGAAGTCGCCGATCTGGTCGCCGAACTGCATCAGCACGCGATACTTCTGGCCGGCCAGCCGGCGCCGGCAGTTCTTCTCCGAGCCGTTCTGCTCGCAGCCCTCCAGCGTGGTGCCCAGTCCCAGGAATACGCTGTCGTCGGGTACTGGCAGGCCCGCTTCGCGCAGATTGGCCACGGTGGCGTCCTTCAGATGCACCGCGCGATTGGAGACGTACAGGATGGTCACGCCCTTGGCGGTGGCGGCCTTGGCGAAATCGACCACGCCTGGCAGCGGTTTGGCTTTCTTCTCGGCCACCCACTGGTCCCAGCTCACTTCGTCGAACTCCTTGCCGTCGCGGATCAGCCGCGCCTGGTAGGGCGAGTTGTCCAGCACGGTTTCATCCACGTCCATGATCACCGCCGGCTTCAGCCCGGCGACGTCATTGCCGCGTTCCTCCGGCACCATTGCGTCCCAGTTCTTTTCCTTCAGCGCCGCGTCCAGATGATCGGCGGCCGCACGGTAGGTTTGCTGGCTGAGCGCTCTGTACTCCACCGAGGTCTGTACCCAGGCCACGGCGTTGAGATTGTCGTGAGCGCTGCTGGTCGTAGGTGCTGGTTTGTCGGCCGGCGTGATGGCGGCGGGTGCTTCGGTGCGCTTGCAGGCGGACAAGGCAAGAGCGGTACAGGCGGCGAGTACAAGCAGGCGCATGGTCGATTCTGGAGAGGGAAACCCGCGCAGTTTACCGGCTGAAAATGACGGCTGGTCAATATTGCGCAACAGCAGTGGGCTATTCTGGCGCGCAATAACAGGGAGAAGACCTTATGGAAACCGCCAGCGAGACCTCGCGTGACGTGCCGCTATTGACCGCCAATGAAGCGCGTTTGTTGGGATGCCTGATCGAGAAAGAGGCGACCACGCCGGACAGCTATCCGCTGACCGTCAACGCCGCTCAATCGGCCGCCAACCAGAAGACCGCACGCGATCCGGTGACGTCGCTCGACACAGGCGAGGTCAACCATACGTTGCGCCAGTTGGAGCAAAAAGCGTTGGCGCGGCAGGTGTTTTCCACCCGTGCCGAGCGCTACGAGCATCGGACCGGCACCTATTTCGGCTTGCCGAAGCAGCAAGTAGTGCTGCTGGGCCTGCTGCTGCTGCGCGGGCCGCAGACCGCGCCTGAACTCCTGGCACGTAGCGAGCGACTATTCAAATTCGCCGATCTGGAAGATATCCGCCATCACCTGGACAGGTTGATCCAGCGCCAATCCGCGCTGGCGATCCAGATTCCACGTGGCCCAGGACAGCGCGAAGACCGCTACATGCACTTGTTGACGGGCCCGGTGGATGTTGAAGCGATCGCCGCGCGTTCATCGGCCGGGTCGGCGGCGGGTGCGGCTTCGCCGGAACTGGAGGAACGGTTGCAGGCACTGGAAGCCGAAATGGCCGAACTGCGCGAACAACTTGCGCAACTGCGGACCCGCCTGGGCGAGTAGCCACGAGCGTCGGGCACATGGGGCCAACCTACGTACCGCGATACCCAGGTAGGAGCGCCGTCCCGGCGCGAGCTCTTCGCTCTCTTGATACGTCCACAGCCCTATGGCGAACAGCAAGCTCCAATCACTGTTCGGCTCTGTCGCGATTTGACAGGGAGAGCTCGCGCCGAGACGGCGCTCCTACCGGCCGGAGGCCGCTCTCTTGCAACAGCCCAGCAACGACGGCGGAAGGTCGGAGCACGCTCCAACGTTAAAGGCAATCATGATGGGGCGGCGTAGTCGATCCGAGCGCGGTAGATCAGCGCGGTAGATCAGAGAGTGTCGCGATCTGCAATGACACCTGCTTGCCGTTCGCCAGCCATTCCCGGCCTACTTCGTGGAATCCGTAGCGCGCGTGGAAACGCTGGGACACTTCGTTGAGCGGCTCCGAATAGAACTCGCACACCACGTTCATGATGCCGGCAGCGCGCGCGAACGCAAACAGATTGTCGTACAGCGCGGCACCGTATCCGCGTCCTTGCCGCGCCGCCGAAACCGCGATCCGATCGATGTACAGGAAACGATCGTAGCGTTCCGAGAACCAGCGATAGTTAGGGCTGTCGTAGTCGGCGCTCTCGCGGAAGACCAACAGGAACGCACCGACGCCGTCCGCATCCACGGCGACGCGGTGGTAGGCAGATTGCGTGTCGAGCTGACGCAGTTTCTCCGCATCCATCGGACTCAACAGATGTTCGGATTCCAGATTGAGCGCGAGGATCGTCGCATGATCGGCGTCGACTGCATCGCGCAGGGTCATTGTGTTCATCGTGTCGTACCTCTGCTGCATCAATCATCCATCCAATAGTGCTTGAATTGCCGACAGACCCGCGCTTGCGCGTTCTTTCTTGCGCGCGGCATCGGCCACCGGGTCTGCGCCATCGCGCTGCAATTCCGATTGCGGCAGTTCGTCCAGGAATCGGCTGGGCTGCAAGCGCATGCGTTCGCCGAAGCGTCGTGTCTCGCGGTTGTAGCTCAACCACAAGGCTTCCTTGGCGCGCGTGATGCCGACATACATCAGGCGGCGTTCCTCGGCCAGATTGCCTTCTTCCAGGCTGGCTTCATGCGGCAGCGTGCCGTCCTCGCAGCCGATGATGAAGACATAGCGGAACTCCAGGCCTTTGGCCGCGTGCAAGCTCATCAGCCGCACTTGATTGCCGCCATCGTCCTTGTCGTTGCGCGACAGCAAGGCCAGTTGCGCGGCCAGATCGCCGGCGCTGCTGCCGCGCGGGCCGCCTTCGAACCAGTCCGCCAGCTCATCCAGATTGGCGCGCCGCCGCGTGAACGAGACATCGTCCTTGCACTGTGCGCGCAGTTCCGCGAGCAAGCCCGAACGTTCGCTCAGGCGCTTCACCAGTTCCGCCGGTGGCAGTTCGTCGGCGTGATGGCGCAGATCACGCAGGATGTCGTTGAAGGCGCTGAGTCCGTTCGCCGCCCGCGGCGGCAATGCCTTCAACGCACCCATCGACTCGGCGGCGCGCGACATTGGCATATGGGCGTGCTGGGCCATTTCCGCCAGCTTGGCCAACGACGTGGCGCCGACTTCGCGCTTGGGCGACTGCACCGCGCGCAGAAACGCCGCATCGTCATCGGGATTCACCAGCAACCGCAACCACGACAGCGCGTCCTTCACTTCCTGGCGCTCCAGGAATGCCGTGCCGCCGGTCAGATGGTAGGGGACGCGCACCAGTTGCAGCGCCTTTTCCAGCGGGCGCGACTGATGGTTGCCGCGGAACAGGATGCAGAAATCGCTCCATGGCGCACCGCGCGCGGTATTCAGGAAGGCGATTTCGGCCGCGATGCGCTCTGCTTCGTGTTCGTTGTCGCGGCATTCCCAGATGCGGATGCGTTCGCCATCGGGCTGGTCGCTCCAGAGTTTCTTCGGGTGCTCGTGCGGATTGTTGGCGATCAGCGTATTCGCCGCGCGCAGTACGCGATTGCTGCAGCGGTAGTTCTGCTCAAGCTTGATGATCTCAAGCTTGGGGTAGTCCTTGGCCATCTGCAGCAGATTGTCCGGATTGGCACCCCGCCACGCGTAGATGCTCTGGTCGTCATCGCCCACGCAGGTGAAGTCGCCGCGTGTGCCGGCCAGCATCTTGAGCAGGCGGTACTGTGCGTCGTTGGTGTCCTGGCACTCGTCGACCAACAGATAACCGATGCGTTCACGCCAGCCGGCCGCGATTTCTGCATTGCCTTCCAGTATCTGCACCGGCAGGCGGATCAGGTCGTCGAAATCGACGGCGTTGAAAGTGGACAGTCGCGCCTGGTAGCGCGCGTACAACTGCGCCGCTTCGCGCTCGCGCGTGGTCTGTGCCGCCGCCAGTGCTTCTTCCGGCGAAAGCCCGGCATTCTTGGCGCGGGAGATCAGCCCTTTGGCCGCTTCCACCGCATCGGCTTTGGCGCCGGTCATCAGGTCCTTCAGCTGGGCGGCGCTGTCATCGGCATCGAAGATCGAGAAGCCGCGCTTCAAGCCGGCGGCAGCATGTTCGATCTGCAGGAACTTCAAACCCAGCGCGTGGAAGGTGCAGATGGTCAGGCCTTCGGCCGCATCGCCCTTGATGCGCTTGCTGACGCGCTCGCGCATTTCCTTGGCGGATTTGTTGGTGAAGGTAATGGCCGCGATGCGCTTGGCCGGTATGCGCCCGGACGAGATCAGATGCGCGATCTTTTCCACGATCACCCGCGTCTTGCCGCTGCCGGCACCAGCCAGCACCAGGAGAGGACCGTGGGTATGCGCAACGGCGGCGCGTTGGGGGGGATTGAGACCGTGCATCGTGTCGTCCGCGAGGGCAGGCATTGTAGCGGACGGCGCGGGCCGCTCCAGCGGCTCCAGGCGCTAAAATCGGCGGATGGCCAAACTCTATTTCTACTATTCGGCGATGAACGCCGGGAAGACCACCACTTTGTTGCAATCCGCCCACAACTACCGTGAACGCGGGATGCGGGCGGCAATCCTGACGCCTCGGCTGGATCACCGGGCCGGCAGCGGTACCGTGGCGTCGCGGATCGGACTGAGTGCCCAAGCGATGACTTTCGAGCGGGAAACCGATCTGGAGGCGGTGATTCGGGCCGACATCGCCGCGCAGGGCAAGCTGCATTGCGTGTTGGTGGACGAGGCTCAGTTCCTCAGTCGCGCCCAAGTGTGGCAGCTCAGCGAAGTCGTCGACGAGCTGGGCATTCCGGTGCTCTGCTATGGCTTGCGCACGGATTTTCGCGGCGAGTTGTTCGAAGGCAGCCAGTATCTGCTGGCCTGGGCCGATGAATTGATCGAGATCAAGACCATCTGCCACACCGGCAAGAAAGCCACGATGACCGTCCGTGTCGACGAGCGCGGCCATGCGGTGCAGGAAGGACCGCAAGTGGAAATCGGCGGCAACGAACGCTATGTGTCGGTCAGCCGCGCGGAGTTCAAGAAAATCGCACGCGGCGAGGGACGGATCGATCCTCTGCAGGCACCGTTTCCGTTTGTTTAAAACATTCTGTCAACGGCACAATCGTAGGATGGGTCGAGCGCAGCGATACCCATCGCGTGTGACCGGCTGATGGGTGTCGCTGCGCTCGACCCATCCTACGGCTGACGAGTCAGACACAACGCGCGCGGAGCTGCTCAGCCTCTCTGGGAATCACGCCACCATCCGGCTGCGCCACCCGCAGTTCTGCAATCAACGCATCCAGATCTCGTTTGGCGCGGTCCCGTTCGCCGTTGCCGCAGCGAATCTCCGCGGCGTAAGTGCGGGCACGCCAGCGCAGCTTGGGGGCTTCGCTGCCATCGCCAGGAGCGTTACTCAATGCATCGAGTTCTTCCAGTGCTTCCGCCGAACCGCCATGTTTGGCGAGATAGCGCGCCAGCGAGAGTTCCGCGAACAAGGTGCGTGGATGTTTGGGTCCGTAGCCGACGCGGGTGAGTTTGACCGCCAGATCGAAGTGCTCCATCGCACCTTCGCCATCGCCCTTCGCCGCCAGCACCTCGCCGATCATGCGGTCGGTGTCGCCCACCAGCGGATGGCTGGCACCGAACAAAGCCGCGCGCAAGCGGCGCGATTCGTTCAATGCGGCCAGCGCTTCGTCATGGCGACCGGCGCTGTGCAGGACCATGCCGTAGTTGAACAAGCCGCCCGGCAGTTGCTGGACGCTGTCGGGACCGCGCCAGATTTCCACCGCACGGCCAATCCGTTCGATGGCGACTTTGGTGTCGCCGCGCTCCCAGGCCAGGATGCCCAGCGAATTCCAGCTGGACGCCGATTCGCGGTGCGCGGGTCCTTGTGCTGCGATCGTCAGGTCGTGCAGCTTGCGTATTTGTTCTTCGGCTTCGCCGAAGTGGCCAAGATCGACGTGCACGGCGGCCATCTGGCGGCGGACGGCAATGGTGTTGGGGTGTTGCGGGCCATGGATGTCGTTGGCCAGGGCCAGTGCGCTGTCGAGCGTTGTCAGCGCGGTTTGCGTGTCGCCGCGATTGCGATACAGGACGGCCAGGCTACGCTGGATGTCAACGGTCGATGGATGACGGCCTCCCGCGTGCAGCCGCAAATGCGCCAGTGCTTCGCCATATCGGCGGATCGCGCCTTCGGAATTGCCCGAATCGCTGTCCAGCGTGGCCAGGTCCAGCATGTTTTCAGCCACGCCGGTTTCGTCTTTCAGGTCGCGGCGAATGGAAAGTGAGCGCTCGAATAGTGGCCGAGCGGTCTGGCGTTCGCCGACCGCGCGCCGGCAGCGGCCGTTCTGGGAAAGGAATTCCGCCGTTTGCTGCGGCAGCTGCAGCAGCATGCGTGACGCTTGCGACTCGAGTGGCGCCATCAGTGCGAGGCATTCCCGCGATCGCCCCAGCAGGCGCAGTACGCGGCCTCGTTGGATGACCGACTCCAGGCGCAGACTCTGCGGCGCGGCATTCAAGCCGGCCAGCAATCGGCTTTGCTTTTCCAGCAGTGCATCGGCTTGCCGGTAGTCGCCCAGGCCGATGCGCAGCCGTGCAATCACCCCCAGAAGCTCGGCATGCGCCAGCGGCTGATGGGCCAGTTCGCGTTCGCCACGGCGTTCGCCGGCGGACAACAATTCACGTGCATCGAACGCATTGCCCTGTTGTGCAGCGCCGGCGTTATCGAACAAGCCAATCACGAAATCCTGCATGGCTTGCGCGCGTGCGGCTTCACGCACCGCTTGCTGCCCCTGCCAGATGCTGACCCCCAGGGCGGACAGCAGCAGCAGGGTCGTAAAACTGCCGGCCGCCAGCGACCAGCGGTGCCGGGACAGGTATTTGCCGGCGCGGTAACCCAAGGTCTGCCGGCGTGCATGTACCGGTCGGCCTTTCAGGTGACGCTGCAGATCCAATGCCAGCGCTTCTACCGAGGGATAGCGTTGCTCTGGCGGCTTTTCCAGCGCCTTCAGCAGGATGGCATCCAGATCGCCTGCAAGTCGCCGCGCATTGCGACGGGTTTCCATGCATTGCGTACGGCCGCCATCGGGTCCGCGCTGCGCGGCCACCGATGGCTTGAGCGGCTCGACCGCAAGAATGGCTTCTTCCCACTCCGCGTCGGTCTGCCGCCGCAAGCGATATGGCTTGGTGCCCGCCAGCAGTTCGTAAAGCACCACGCCCAGCGAATAGACGTCGGTCATGGCGGTGACCGGCTCGCCGCGCACTTGCTCCGGCGCTGCGTAGTGCAAGGTGAAGGCGCGGACCTCCGCGCGTGGATGGGCCGGTGCCGGTTCGGGATCGTCCAGCAGCTTGGCGATGCCGAAATCCAGCAGCCGCACCTGACCTTCGGGGGTAACCAAAATATTGGAAGGCTTGAGGTCGCGGTGGACGATCAAATTGGCATGCGCATGGCTGACCGCTTCGCAGACCTGCAGGAACAGATTCAAGCGTGCGTCCAGCGACAGGTTGTGAGCCTCGCTGTAATCCGTGATCGGCACGCCTTCCACGTACTCCAGCGCCAGGTAAGGCTGTCCCTCGCTGCCGATTCCGGCATTCATCAGCCGCGCGATGTTGGGATGCGCCAGCCTTGCCAGGATCTCGCGTTCGCGAGTGAAGCGAAGACGCAGATTGGGGTCGGCCAATCCAGGCCGCAGCAGTTTCAGCGCGACCATATGGTGGTACATGCCATCGGCGCGGGTGGCCAGCCACACCATACCCATGCCGCCTTCGCCCAGTATCGATTCCAGGCGGTACGGACCCATCATGGTGCCGGCTTGCAACTGCCCTGGGTGATCCATCAACGGCTGCCCCATGAACTCGTCGCTGCCGTCTTCCAGCGCCAGCAGCTTTTCCAGTTCGTCGGCCAGTGCGGGATCTTCGGCGCGCAGGATGCTCAACCGTTGCGCACGCGCAGGCGGTTCGAGTTCCAGCAGTACGTCCAATAGAGGAGACAGGCGTTGCCAGCGCTCAACGTCCATGACGGCTACCCGGTTTAGAGCGGGTTATGCGCATGGAAATAAGGTGCAAGGCTGCATGGCGCTGCGATAGCCACGTTCGTGCTCATCCCCAACTTCCATAGTCGCTAACAGGCCCTAGTCTTCCTGCATGGCCGCAAGCAGGAACAGACGGGCTTTTTGCCAGTCGCGGCGGATGCTGCGTTCGGAACGTTGCAGCAACTCGGCGATTTCCAACTCGGACAAACCGGCGAAGTAGCGCAGTTCGACGACCTTGGCGAGGCGTTCGTCGGCCTGCGCCAACTGGTCCAGGCCGGCGTTGAGTGCCAACAGGTTTTCGTCCACCCGGATGCCGCCTTCCACTTCCTCGGGAATGTCGGCCACGCGCTTGAGGTCGCCGCCGCGCTTGCGCGCCAGGCGGCTGCGCGCGTAGTCGACCACCACGCTGCGCATCGACGAGGCGGCGTAGGCGAAGAAGTGCGCGCGGTCTTCGAACTTGGCGTTGCCGCCGGTGCCAATGAGTTTCAGGTAGGACTCGTGCACCAGGGCGGTGGCGTCCAGGGTGTAGCCGTGCTGGCCCGACAGCTGCCGGCGCGCCATGGTGTGCAGTTCCTGGTAAAGCGTGGACAGCACACGGTCCAGCGCGGCGCGGTCCCCTTTGCGGGCCGAGTCCAGCCAGAGCGTGATATCGGATGAGTCGGCCATCTGTTTCCCCTCGACGCCAGGCCCAGAATATAGCGGTAAACCAGGCTGCTGCGTATCGGCCATATGGATGCGGCACTCAACTTGTTTGAGTGCCCTTCCTTTTTCCCTCCCTCGCGTGCGGGGGGTGAGGACGGGCCGCTTGCGCGGCATGCCGCGCGGTCCGGTCGAACGCTCGGCGTGCTGCGCCGAGCCGGACGGGCAAGGGTGGGGGCGATTGATTCGGTCGATTTCCAGCCCATTCGTCCCGAATCAATCGTGGGACGGAGACGATTGTCCTATAGCCAAGCGAGGGTCATCGCTGGCAGTGACCGCACCAGACGGTGGCGCGCTGGCCGATGTTGGCCTGCTTCAACGGCCGGCCGCATTGGCGGCAGGGTTCGCCGCCGCGGCCGTAGACCAGGAGCTCCTGTTCGAAATAGCCCGGTGCGCCGTCCGGGCTGATGAAGTCGCGCAGGGTGGTGCCGCCACGGATGATGGCATTGGCCAGGATCGCCTTCACGGCGTCTGCCAAGGCCGCATAACGCTCGCGCGACACCTTCCCCGCGGCGCGCAGCGGTGAAATGCCGGCGCGGAACAGGCTTTCGGCCGCGTAGATATTGCCCACGCCCACCACCACGGCCTGATCCATCAGGAAGGTCTTCACCGACGCTTTGCGGCCGCGGCTGAGGGCGAACAGGTAGTCGCCGTCGAATGCGTCCGATAGCGGCTCTGGTCCTAACCCTTGCAGCAGAGGATGTATCTGCCCTTGCGGCTGCCACAGCAGACTGCCGAAGCGGCGCGGGTCGTTGAAACGCAGCACCCGGCCGGAACTCAGCGCAACGTCCACATGGTCATGCGTGCTCACCGGAGTGCTGGCCGGCAGCACCCGCAGGCTGCCCGACATGCCCAAATGCAGCAGTGCACTGCCGGTGTCCGCTTCCAGCAGCAGGTACTTGGCGCGCCGGTGCACGGCGGCGATGCGCTGGCCAGGCAGGTCGCGCGCGATCTCCGGTGGAATCGGCCAACGCAGGTCGGGCCGGCGCAGCGTCACACCGCTGACACGCTTGCCTTCGATATGCGGCGCCAAGCCTCGGCGGGTGGTTTCTACTTCGGGTAGTTCGGGCATGGAAAGCCGGGAGTTGGGAATGGGGAATGAGGAAGCGGAAAAGCGAGAGCGGGTGTGCTTCAGTGATGGCTGGCGTAGAAGCGGTCTTCTTCGCGACGAATGTGCAGCGGCCCGCCGTAGGCGAAAGAAAGATGTTCGGAGGTGAGCGTGTCTTCGCGCGATCCGTCTGCCACGACGCGTCCCCCTCGCAACAGCACCACCCGGCCGAATTCCGGGACGATCTCTTCGATATGGTGGGTTGCCAGTATCAGCGTGACGCCTTGCCGCGCCAGATCACGCAGCAAGTTCAGGAAATGCTGCTGCGACACGAGATCCAGGCCGGTCGTCGGCTCGTCCAGCAACAACGCCCGAGGCTGGTGCACCAATGCGCGCGCGATCAACACCCGCCGCGCTTCGCCGGTGGAAAGTTCGGCCAGGTAGCGATCGGCGAGCCCAACGGCGTCCATCCGCGTCAAGGCGTCGCGGGCGCTGGCGTGCATCTCGGGCGTGGGTTCACAGTCCGGCGGCAGCACCAACGTGGCGAAGTAGCCGCTCAGCACGGCGTCCATTACTGTCAGCTGCGGCATGTCCAGCAGATCGCGGGTGAGGTCGCCGGTCACCACGCCCAGCTGCGTGCGCAATTGACTGACGTTCCAGCGCGCCATGCCCAATACTTTTACCGGCGCTTCGCCTTCGCGCGCCAAGGGGTACAACTCGCGGTTGATCAGTTTGATGAAGCTGGATTTACCGCAGCCGTTCGGGCCCAGCAATGCCGTGTGCTGGCCGAGCTCGATCCGCAGCGAAAGCGCGTGCAGCACCACCGCCGATCCCCGCACCACGGTGGCGCGGTCCAGTTCGATCAAAGGAGAAGAGATGTGTGGCGACAGCGCGTGATCTGCGGGGGAGGACATTTGATTCCGTGGTGAAGGAATAGGCACGAAAGTCGGCTCGTGTAGCCACCGGCGCGGCACATTCACATGTGCTCACGCGGCCTGAATACCATACGCTGACGACGGGTGAAGTTTGGCCCGTCACACGCCATTATTATGCGGCTGGCCTCAACACCGATTCGCGCCGGCGCCTTTGCCTTGGAGCTCCCGCAATGCCTGATTCACTGTACAACTTCCTCGTCGGGGGCCTGGCGGGTCTCGGTTGGGCCGGCCTATCGATAGTGCTGCTGGTGTTCACCCAGCTGACGATCTTTTCGGTCACCTTGTACCTGCACCGCAGCCAGGCGCATCGCGGCGTGGATTTCCATCCGCTGCTCAATCATTTTTTCCGCTTCTGGACCTGGCTCACCACGTCCATGATCACCAAGGAATGGGTCGCCATTCACCGCAAGCACCATGCGAAGGTGGAAACCGAGGAAGATCCGCACAGCCCGCAGTTCAAGGGCATCAAGACCGTATTCTGGCGTGGGGTCGAGTTGTACCGCGAAGCGCGCTGGCAGCGGGCCGACATCGAACAGTACGGCAAGGGCGCGCCGGACGACTGGATCGAGCGCCATCTGTATACGCCACATGCCACGATGGGCCCGACGGTGCTGCTGTTCATCAACTTCGCCTTGTTCGGCATTCCCGGTATTGCGCTATGGGCGATCCAGATGGCGTGGATTCCGTTCTGGGCCGCCGGTGTGGTCAATGGCTTGGGCCATTGGTGGGGCTACCGCAATTTCGAATCCGCAGACACCTCCACCAATCTCACGCCGTGGGCGGTGTGGGTTGGCGGCGAGGAACTGCACAACAACCATCACGCGTTTCCCAGCTCCGCGCGCTTTTCGATGCGTCGCTGGGAGTTCGATATCGGCTGGGCGATGATCAAGAGCCTGGAGAAGGTGGGGCTGGCCAAGGTGCTGCGCGTTGCGCCCACCCTGGATATTCGGCCGAACATCACCGTGCCCGATACCGACACATTGAAGGCGCTGCTTTCGCACCGCTTCCTCGCCATGACCGACTATCAGCGCAACGTGTTGAAGCCGGCATTGAAAGAGGAAGCCGCCCAGGCCGGTGCCAAATTGCGCAAGCTGTTGCCGCGCCGTCTGCGCAAGGGCTTGGTCGACGACGGCCGTTGGCTGAACCCGGACGCACGCGAACAACTGCAGCGCTGGGTGTCGCAGCGTCCGCGCATTCGCACGCTGGTCGAATACCGCGCCAGTTTGGCCGCGTTGCTGGAGGCACGCAGCAACGATGCCAATGAGCGCCTGAAGCAGTTGCAGGCCTGGTGCCATGAGGCCGAAGCCAGCGGCATCCGGGTGCTGCAGGATTATTCCGCGCGCTTGAAGGGTTACGCCTTGGCGGCGCATTGATGCCGCCTCTTAGCCGAAATATTTGCGATCACGGTAGGAGCGCCGTCTCGACGCGCGTCATAGGTTTGTTGATGTTTCTGCCGGTTGCGGCAATGGCCCAGGTCAACGCCACCAGCGACTACCTGGCGCGCATGGACAGCGATCACGATGGCCGCGTGGGCCCGATCGAATTCCTGGACTGGATGAGTTACGCCTTCGATGCACGCGACGGCAATCGCGACGGGGTGCTCAGCGCCGATGAGCTTCCAGGTGGCCGCGGGCAGGCCATAACCCGCGATCAGCACCGTGAGCGTTTGGCGGCGACGTTCAAGAAGCAGGACACGAATGGCGACGGATATCTCAGCGCCAGGGAGCTTGCGGCGCCGCCGCAGTGATTCTGAGGAGGGTTCTTTGTTGTGGGAGCGACGTAAGTCGCGATGAGGCTTTACCGGTAACGCTTCATCGCGACTTACGTCGCTCCCACAACGAAGATCCCTTCGCAACTAGAGCCAATTGCCGTCGGTATCAGCCCTCGTAGAGCGGAGCTTGCTCCGCTGCTCTTGTTGACGCACGCGGTTAACCGGACACGGATCGAAAAGCAGCGGAGCAAGCTCCGCTCTACGAGAAAAGCTTCAACTCCCCGCCGGCATCAGCAACAACAACAAGCCACCCAACACGATCCGATATACGGCGAAGCCGGTGAAGCGGTGCGCCTTGATGTAGCCCAGCAGCCATTTCACTACGATAAAACCGGTGGCTGCTGCGGCGGCGAAGGCCAGGCCTACCGCGCCCCAATTCTCCTGGCTCACATCGCCCTCCATCAGCAGCTCCAAAAAGGCATAGCCACTGGCGGCGAACATGGTGGGAATGCCGACCAGGAAAACGAACTCCGTCGCCGATGAGCGCCGGCTGGTACCGGCCAGCATCGCCATGAAAATCGCCGCCGCCGAGCGCGATGTGCCGGGGAACACGCCCGCCACCACCTGTGCCAGGCCGACAAGCACGGCCACTTTCCAGGTGATCTGCCATTGATCGTCACCGCGGCGTTCGGCGAAATGCTCTGCCACCAGCATCCACACGCCGCCCAGGATCAGCGCCCACGCCACCGGCGTGACGGTTTCGGGCAGTTCCCAGCCGGCCAGCCGCACCGGCAGTCCGACCAGCGCCGTCACCAGGAAGGCGACCATGAGCTTGGCCACGTAATCTCGGTTGGCGGCGTCGCGCCAGCCCGTGGCGAGGTCCCACAAGCGCCGCCGGAACACCAGCGTGATGGCCAGGATGGCCCCGGCCTGGATGACGATGTTGAAGAAGTCCGAGCGCGCGCCCAGCCAGTGCTGGACGATTAGCAGATGGCCGGTGCTGGAAATCGGCAGGAACTCGGTAAGGCCCTCGATGATGCCGAGCAGCAGGGCGGCGAGAAGATCGGTCATGGACAGTTCGGTTGGGGGTCGAAGCGTCCAAGGATAGAGGAAAACGGTTACGACCCAAATTGGGGATACGTAGAGGATTAAAGAACCAAATAGGTGCGTTATCGCCGCTACGGTTTGGCCGCACATCAGCAAAATCAATAGGTTGCAGGTTCTCCGAGGTTGGCACGTCCCTTGCTCACAAGCAGGCACGTTCATATCTAACCTGAGGTTCCAAGATGTCTGCGGACAATGTTGAAAAGCTGATCAAGGACAACAAGGTCGAATTCGTCGACCTGCGCTTTGCCGATATCCGGGGTGTGCAGCACCACGTGACGTTCCCAGCGAACATCGTGGAACCCGCCCTGTTCGAAGACGGCAAGATGTTCGACGGCAGTTCGATCAGCGGCTGGAAAGGCATCAACGAATCCGACATGGTGCTGCTGCCCGACCCCAGCACCGCCTATCTCGACCCGTTCTCTGCCGACCCCACCGTCATTCTGGTGTGCGACGTGCTGGACCCGGCCACCATGCAGAGCTATTCGCGCTGCCCGCGCGGCGTCGCCAAGCGCGCCGAGTCCTACCTCAAGTCCAGCGGCATCGCCGACCAGGCGTTCTTCGGCCCGGAACCGGAATTCTTCATCTTCGATTCGGTGCGCTACGCCAATGAAATGGGCAACACCTTCTTCAAGATCGACTCCGAAGAAGCGGCCTGGAACAGCGGCACCAAGTACGAAGGCGGCAACAGCGGCTATCGCCCAGGCGTGAAGGGCGGCTACTTCCCGGTACCGCCGGTCGATTCGCTGCACGATATCCGCGCCGAAATGTGCAAGACGCTGGAGCAGATCGGCATCGAAGTCGAAGTGCACCACCACGAAGTGGCCACCGCCGGCCAGTGCGAGATCGGCACCAAGTTCAACTCGCTGGTCAAGAAGGCCGACGAGCTGCTGGCCATGAAGTACATCATCAAGAACGTGGCGTTCCGCAACGGCAAGACTGCCACCTTCATGCCCAAGCCGATCGTCGGCGACAACGGCAGCGGCATGCACGTGCACCAGTCGCTCGCCAAGGGCGGCACCAACCTCTTCACCGGCGACGGCTACGGCGGTCTGTCGCAGATGGCGCTGTGGTACATCGGCGGCATCTTCAAGCATGCCAAGGCGATCAACGCGTTCGCCAACTCGGGCACCAACAGCTACAAGCGCCTGGTGCCGGGCTTCGAAGCGCCGGTGATGCTGGCCTACTCGGCGCGTAACCGTTCGGCTTCGTGCCGCATTCCGTGGGTATCCAATCCGAAGGCACGCCGCATCGAAATCCGTTTCCCGGATCCGCTGCAGACCGGCTACCTGACCTTCACCGCGCTGATGATGGCCGGCCTGGACGGCATCAAGAACCAGATCGACCCGGGCGCACCGAGCGACAAGGATCTGTACGACCTGCCGCCGGAAGAAGAGAAGAACATCCCGCAGGTCTGCTCCAGCCTGGACCAGGCACTGGAAGCGCTGGACAAGGATCGCGAGTTCCTCAAGGCCGGCGGCGTCATGAGCGACGACTTCATCGACGGCTACATCGCGCTGAAGATGCAGGAAGTGACCAAGTTCCGCGCGGCCACTCACCCGCTGGAATACCAGCTGTACTACGCGAACTGATCGAACCAAACGCTTCAGCCGAGTTCTTGCGGCGATGGCGACGGGGCCCCCCCCCCCCCCCCCCCCCCCCCCCCCCCCCCCCCCCCCCCCGA
>NZ_JAVGJT010000027.1:0-8383 GCF_040948865.1 Pseudoxanthomonas sp. UTMC 1351
CAACACCACGCCTGTTATCGCGTCATGGAGATCGCAACAGCCCACGGGGAACACAACACCAGGAGAGATCCATGAACCGCAACTCCCTCCCACGTCATCCGTTTTCGTCGCAAGTGATTGCGGTGGAAACGGCTGCGGTTCGTGCATCGCTTCGCACCGGCATTGTGTCCGCCGCCGGGGGGCTGCGCTGAAACCGCTGGCCGGCATTGGCCGGCCGGTTCCATCCACCATCGGGGTATGCGCATGAAACTGATCACCGCCATCATCCGGCCGTTCAAGCTTGACGAGGTACGAGAATCCTTGTCGCAAGCGGGCGTGTCCGGCATCACCGTCACCGAAGTCAAAGGCTTCGGCCGGCAAAAGGGCCACACCGAGCTCTACCGCGGCGCCGAGTACGTCGTCGATTTCCTGCCCAAGATCAAGATCGAAACCGTCGTCACCGACGAGCGCCTGGATGCCGTTATCGAAGCCATCCAGCAAGCGGCCGGCACCGGCAAGATCGGCGACGGCAAGATCTTCGTCACTACCATCGATCAGGTCATCCGCATCCGCACCGGCGAAGTCGGCGCGGACGCACTTTAAACCTCGGAGCCCTACATGAAGACTCGACTGTTCTCCGGGTGGAAAACCCGTGCACAAATGTTGTGCCTGGCCGCGCTGTGCGGCGTGATGGCCGCTGGCGTGGCAGTGAATGCGGTGGCGCAGGACACCGCGGCGGCGCCTACTGCCGATGCTCCCGCGGTCGCCGAAGCCGCACCCGCACCCGCACCCGTCACCGACGCCGCAGCGTCAGTGGCCGAAGCCGCTGCTGCCGAGCCCGCGGCTGAAGAAGCGGCGCCCGCGCCGTCGATCAGCAAGGCCGACACCGTGTGGGTACTGGTGTCGGCGGCGCTGGTGATTTTCATGACGCTGCCAGGCTTGGCATTGTTCTATGGTGGCCTGGTGCGTTCGAAGAACGTGCTGTCGATCCTGATCCAGAACCTGGTGGTGTTTTCGTTGGTGGCGGTGTTGTGGGCCGTATACGGCTACAGCCTGGCCTTCACTGAGGGCAACGCTTTCATCGGCGGCTTCGACCGTCTGTTCGCCAAGGGCCTGGACGCGGCATCGATCGGCGCGACCTTCACCAAGGGCGTGTACATCCCGGAGTTGGCGTTCTTCGTATTCCAGGGCGCATTCGCCTGCATCACCTGCGCGCTGATCGTCGGTGCTTTCGCCGAACGCGTGAAGTTCGTCGGCGTGCTGTTGTTCACCGTGTTGTGGTTCACCTTCGCCTATCTGCCGATGGCGCACATGGTGTGGTTCTTCCCCGGTCCGGATGCGTTCACCGGCGCTGATGCGGTGGATGGCGTGCTGGCCAAGTCGGGCTTCCTGTGGGCCAAGGGCGCGTTGGATTTCGCCGGCGGCACGGTGGTGCACATCAACGCGGCGATCGCCGGCCTGGTGGGCGCCTACGTGATCGGCAAGCGCACCGGCTACGGCCGCGAAGCGATCAAGCCGCATAACCTGACCCAAACCATGGTCGGTGCATCGATCCTGTGGGTGGGCTGGTTCGGCTTCAACGCCGGTTCCGCGCTGGAAGCTGGCGGCGTCGCGGCGATCGCGTTCGTCAACACCTTCCTGGCCACCGCGGCTGCGGTAGTCGCCTGGACCGCGGTGGAATGGATCAGCAAAGGCAAGCCCTCGTTGCTGGGCGCGGCCTCGGGCGCAGTCGCCGGCCTGGTCGCAATCACCCCAGCCGCAGGCCTGGTGGGTCTGAATGGCGCACTGGCCATCGGCGCGATCGCCGGCGTGCTGTGCGTGTGGGGCGTGAACGGACTGAAGCGGATGCTGGGTGCGGATGACAGCCTGGACGTGTTCGGCGTACATGGCGTGGGCGGCATCACCGGTGCGTTGTTGACCGGCGTGTTCGCGGCACCCTCGCTGGGCGGCGCAGGTATCTGGGACTACGTGACCGAAACCGCGGTTGCCGAGTACTCCATCGGTTCGCAGGTATGGATCCAGGCGCAGGGAGTTCTGCTCACCATCGCCCTGTCCGGCGTAGTGGCGTTGGTGTCCTTCCTGATCGTGAAATACACGGTAGGCCTGCGCGTGTCGGAAGAAGCCGAACGTGAGGGTCTGGATATCACCTCGCACGGCGAATCGGCCTACGAGGCCTGATCGATAACCGGGGACGGCTTTGCACTAAACTGGTGCAATGACGTCCCCGGGCTCTTCCACTGTGCTTTTCGACCCTACCACCGACGCACTCAACACGCCGGTGGCCTGGGCGGATGCCTCTGGACAGATCCGGGGCGTCAACCCCGCCTTCGCCCGCTGGTTGGGCGTCAGTACGCGGCGTTTGCTGGGGCAACCCCTGGCGGCGCTCGAAATAGAAGGCGATGCCATGGCCCGTTTCCTGGAAAACACCGATCGCGACATGCTGCGCCTGCACCGCATGGCGTTGGGCATGCCTGGCGAATCACCTGTGTTCGCGGAAGGCTGGCTGTCGCGGCTGGATGGCGGCGGTTGGCTGCTGGAAGCCCATCCGGTGGATGAGTTTCCCGCCATCGATCCCGCGCAGGCGCTGCCCAATGCGCTGAGTGCGGCGCTGAAGGGGTTGGCGCATGAGCTGCGCAATCCCTTGGCCGGCCTGAAGGGAGCCGCGCAACTGCTGGCCCGACGCGCCAGCCACCGTAGCGACAATGAAGACGAGCGCGAGCTGATCGGATTGATCGAATCCGAGATCGAACGCTTGAACGGCCTGCTGGAACAACTGCTGTCGCCTTCGCCACAGCGCCCGCATGCCGAATTGAACATCCATGTGGTGCTGGAGCGCGTGCTGCGTTTGGCCGAAACCGAAGGCGGATGGTCCGTGCGCATACAGCGCGACTACGACCCCAGCCTGCCCGAATTATCCGGCGATGCCGACCGCCTCACGCAAGCCGTATGGAACCTGGTGCGCAATGCGATCCAGGCCGGCGCCGCCAGCATCATCATGCGTACGCGGGTGGAGCGCAGCTCGCGCATCCACGACCACCTGCATGCAATGGCATTGCGGGTGGAGATCATCGACGACGGCCGCGGCGTGCCGGAAGAACTGGCGGAACACCTGTTCCTTCCCCTGGTCAGCGGCCGCGCCGAAGGCAGTGGTCTGGGTCTGGCACTGGCACAGCAGGTCGCACGCGAGCATCGCGGCACGCTGACCTATCGCTCGCGGCCTGGACATACCGTCTTCACTTTGCTGCTGCCGCAGTCGTCCAACGAAACCGACGAGGAACGTCATGTCCACTGAACGGAATTCCGAACACGGTGCGCCCGGCGACGCCCAGCGCATCTGGGTCGTCGATGACGACCGCTCAGTGCGCTTCGTACTTGCCACCGCGCTACGCGACGCGGGTTACGCAGTGGACGGATTCGACAGCGCGGCGGCGGCCTTGCAAGCACTAAGCGCGCGAGGCGCCCCGGACCTGTTATTCACCGATGTGCGCATGCCGGGCGATGACGGGCTGGTATTGCTCGACAAGTTGAAAGCCAGCCACCCGCATCTGCCGGTCATCGTGATGTCGGCCTATACCGATGTCGCCAGTACCGCCGGAGCGTTTCGTGGCGGCGCGCATGAGTTCCTGTCCAAGCCTTTTGATCTGGATGACGCGGTCGCGTTGGCGGCCCGCACGCTGCCGGACGCGGCGACCGAGGCGGAGATACCGCCCGACCCGGGGTCTGCCGCCACGGGGACTCCGCAGCTGATCGGCGACACGCCCGCCATGCGCGCGTTGTTCCGCGCCATCGGCCGTTTGGCGCAGGCGCCATTGTCGGTACTGATCAACGGCGAGACCGGCACCGGCAAGGAGTTGGTGGCGCATGCGCTGCACCAGGAATCGCCGCGCTCGCGCAAGCCTTTCGTCGCGTTGAACACAGCGGCCATTCCGGCTGAACTGTTGGAAAGCGAATTGTTCGGCCACGAAGCTGGCGCATTCACCGGTGCGCAACGGCGGCACATCGGCCGCTTCGAACAAGCCGACGGCGGCACGTTGTTCCTGGACGAGATCGGCGATATGCCGTTGCCGCTGCAGACGCGATTGCTGCGCGTATTGGCCGAAGGCGAGTTCTTCCGCGTCGGTGGACGCGAGTTGATCCGCGTCGACGTGCGAGTGGTCGCCGCTACCCATCAGCACCTGGAAGCGCTGGTGGCCGAAGGCCGTTTTCGTGCGGACTTGCTGCACAGGTTGGACGTGGTGCGCCTGCAGTTGCCGCCGTTGCGCGAACGGCGCGGCGATGTGCCGCAACTGGCGGAGAACTTCCTCGCCATCGCAACGCGCAAGCTAGATATCCCCAGCAAGCGCTTCGCCCCCACCGCGCTGGGCGCGCTACAGGCTTACGACTGGCCCGGCAATGTGCGTGAGCTGGAAAACGTGTGCTGGCGGCTGGCGGCCCTGGCGCCCGGCGACATCATCACCCTGGCCGACATGGAAGGCGCCATCGCGCAAGGCACTGCGGCTTCGACTTCGACACAGGTCGAGGAATGGGACGCCGCACTGGCGAGCTGGGCACGCCGGCGTTTGACCGAAGGCGCGGAATCACTGCATGCCGAAGCGCGCGAACGTTTCGACAAGACGCTGTTGGAAGTGGCGCTGCAATTCACGCACGGCCGCCGCGCGGAAGCCGCGACGCGCCTCGGTGTCGGTCGCAATACCGTCACCCGCAAACTGGGCCCGGGCCGTAAGCGTTCGTAGCACCTTAGTTGCCGAAATCACCAGCCGGTAGCACCCGTGCGTGGCACGCGCGGATCTTGAAAGACCCTGTAGGAGCGCCGTCCTCGGCGCGAGCTCTTGCTTTTCACCGAACCGCCGACGGAAGAGCTCGCGGCGGGACGCCGCTCCGCGCCCCAGCAATCCCTCGGCGCGCGCGATCATGAGCGCGCCGCAGCGCGTCCGGATGATGAACGGCAGGCTTGGCTTTGTTGCGAACTGACGGAAGAGCTCGCGGCGGGACGCCGCTCCTACAAGGGCGAAATCCGTTCCTATAAATCCGAAGGCCGATGACCCTGTAGGAGCGCCGTCCCCGGCGCGAGCTTTTGCTTCTACCGTAGGCCAGGGAAGAGCTCGCGGCGAGACGCCGCTCCTACAACAACGGCCGGCAAAGCGGCGACCATGATGATGGCGTTCGCCGCGCTCCTTTCATTGCATACGAATGGCGCTGCGGTTACGGTGCGTCATTCCATCCTTGGCCTCACCGATAATCCGAGGAAAAAGCACTCAGACGATTCGAGTGCTGCATCCCTAGAAAGGAGGACTTCCATGCGTATCACCTTGCTGACCGCCGCCACTGTCTTGTTCGTCACCGCTTGCGGCACTTCTCCCAAACCGGCTGAACCTGCCGCGCCTGCGGCGGAAGTACCGACCACCAGCACCGCCAAACAGGCGGTCGCCAATCTCGCTTCCGCCTCTGGAAGTCTGGTCAGCGGCAAGGTCACGCTGGTGCCAATGGGCAAGGGCGTGCACATCACCGGCGTGGTCGGTGGATTGCCGCCCAGCAGCCCGCACGGCTTTCATGTGCACGAGAAGGGCGACTGCAGCGCCGTCGACGCCGCCAGCGCCGGCCCCCACTTCAATCCGTTCAATACCCCGCATGGCAAGGTAGGTGCAGGCGCTCATCATGCCGGCGACATGAACAACATCAGCACCGATGCCGAAGGTGTGGCGAAGATCGATGTGCATCTGACAGGCGTCACGTTGGGTGGCGGGGCCGTCAACGACATCGCCAACCGTGCGCTGATCGTGCACGCCGCACCGGATGACTACGCCAGCCAACCGGCGGGCAACGCAGGCGCACGCGTCGCCTGCGGCGTGATCAAAGTCACTCAGTAGCCGTGGGTAGGAGCGCCGTCCCGGCGCGAGCTCTTCCCGTCAGATCGCGATAGCAGCGAAGAACTCGCGGCGGGACGCCGCTCCTACAACAGCAGTGGCGGTGATCAGGACTCCAGCGCTTCTCGCGGATCCGCTTTACCGGGACAATGCGCGAAGGTGACCGGAATGCCATGCGCTTCCAGCACCGCTGCGAGTTGCTGCTGGCGGGCGAGAAAATACTGATAACCGCGTTCCAGCTTGTCGTCATCTTCGATGTCGGGCGCATAGCGCAGGCGCCATCCACAGGGTTCGAACAACGCGATCTGCGCTTGGCCTCGTGTGTAACGCAACAGCGGCTCCGGTGGTGCATCCAGCCACGCTTCCTCCTCGGGGGCCATCAATGCGGCTTCCAGCACTGGCCACAAACTCTGCAGCCCTTGGTTGCCGTACTGCATGGCGGTCATCGCGGCCAGGTCGTGCAGTGTGAGATAGCGGGCATGTTCGATCTGCGCGCCGAATGCTTCCTGCGCCAGCAGCGCGGTGTCGGCTTGTGCCATGCCGACCTCCAGCAAGATCTCTTCCAACCGTTCGTCGACACCGCGGACCGTATGGTCATCGCCGCTCAGCAGGAAGGGCAACACACGCAGATTGCCTCCTTGCAGGCTCGCATCGGACTGAAACGGCAGCGGCACATCGCCGGTTTCATCGGCACCAAAGGCGATCAATCGCGCGCCGGCCTGTCGCCCAGGCGCGCGCGCGCGCAGTTCTTCCAAGCGTTTGTGCAAGGGCCAGCCGGGACGCAGCGCTTCGGCGGAATCGAAGTGCGCCGCGGCAAATGTCAGATCCAACTCCGCCACCGCCGGTACCAACTTGGCCAGGTCCCGGCCCAGTCGTTCGGCCAGAGTGCCGGCGTCGCTGGATGAAAGCGACGCGCGCAGCGGCGTGGTGCCGGCGGACAGTTCCAGCGCCAATACACCCTTTGCGTGGCGGTCCGTTTGGTCTTGAGTCATGTCAGCGTTTGGCGGCCGTGTAGGGGGGCATTACACTTGACATTATGCCAGCCGCAGCCGCGGCGTCTGAATTACCCCCTTTCAATGAGGTCTTCCATGCCAGCAGCACGCCCCGTCGCCATCCTGGGCGGCGTCCGCATCCCGTTCTGTCGGCAGAACACGGCCTATGCGGATGTCGGCAACCTGGGCATGTCGGTGCGCACGTTGGGCGCTCTGGTGGAGCGCTTTGGCCTGCATGGCCAGCAGTTGGGCGAAGTGGCGATGGGCGCGGTGATCAAGCATTCCAGCGATTGGAACCTGGGGCGCGAAGCGGCGCTGTCGTCCGGCCTGTCGCCGCTGACGCCTGGCATCACCCTGCAACGCGCCTGCGGCACCAGCCTGGATTCAATCATCACGGTCGCCAACAAGATTTCGCTGGGCCAGATCGAGTCCGGTATTGGCGGCGGTTCCGATACCACCTCCGAAGTGCCGATCGTCTACGGCAAGAAGCTGCGCGCGCGCCTGTTGGCAGCCAACCGCGCCAAGACGATGCAGGACAAAATCAAGACGCTGGCCGCGCGCTTCAAGTTCAATGAACTGAAGCCGGAATTCCCCGGCGTGGCCGAGCCACGCACCGGCAAAAGCATGGGCGATCATTGCGAGGACATGGCCAAGGAATGGAATATCTCGCGCGACTCGCAGGATGAGCTGGCGGTGTCCTCGCACAAGAAACTCGCCGCGGCGTATGAGCGCGGTTTCTTCGATGATCTGATCGCGCCCTTCCGCGGCCAGCAGCGCGACAACATCCTGCGCCCGGATACCTCGCTGGAAAAATTGGCAACGTTGAAGCCGGCATTCGACAAGACCTCCGGCCGCGGTACGTTGACCGCCGCCAACTCCACTCCACTGACCGACGGCGCCGCCGCGGTGCTGCTGGCCAGCGAAGAGTGGGCCAGGACGCACGGCCACGAACCGCTGGCGTATCTGCGCGATGCGCAGACGGCTGCGGTGGACTTCGTGCATGGCGAAGGTCTGTTGATGGCACCGACGATCGCCGTGCCGGAAATGTTGAAGCGCCAGGGACTGACCTTGCAGGATTTCGATTTCTACGAAATCCACGAAGCCTTCGCCGCACAGGTGCTGTGCACGCTGCGCGCGTGGGAGAACGAAGACTATTGCCGCAATCGCCTAGGCCTGGACGCGCCGCTGGGCAGGATCGAGCCCGCCAAGATGAATCCCAATGGCTCGTCGCTGGCCACTGGACATCCCTTCGCCGCGACCGGCGCACGCATCGTCGCCACCGCCGCCAAGGAGTTGAAGCAACGCGGCGGCGGCCGCTGCCTGATTTCCATCTGCACGGCGGGTGGTATGGGTGTGGTGGCGATCATCGAGCGTTGATCCACTGATCCGTAGAGCCGAGTTTGCTCGGCTGCTTTTGCTCCGGATCGAAAAGCAGCCGAGCAAGCTCCGCTCCACGAAACGGCCAGATGAAATTCCTTGTGGGAGCGACGGCTTTCAACAGCCGAATGGCTGGTCAAGTCGCGACGTTGATGTTTCCGGTCGCGACTT
>NZ_JAVGJT010000028.1:0-79518 GCF_040948865.1 Pseudoxanthomonas sp. UTMC 1351
GAAACCTGGCGCAAGGATCGCTACGCCAGCTTCGATGCCGGCGCCGGCCGCGACTTCGAAGCCGGCAAGAGCAGCCTGGCGGATCTGCGCGAGTATGCCGTCAAGACTGGCGAACCCACCCAGCGTAGCGGTCGCCAGGAAGCTTATGAGAATCTGTTGAATCAATACCTGCTCCGCTGACGCAAGTTCTCGCCACGCGTCACCGCGCGCCGTCGTTCAACGCGACCCAAACTACTTGTTGATTTGGAACAATTCACTGAAATTGACCGGCTCCGTTCCCCCCACCCTTGCCCTCCCCCGCGATGCAGGGGAGGGAAAATCGAAGGCACTCAAATTATTTGAGTGCCGCATTCATAAGGTGTCCACATGACCAGCGTATCGCTCCCCAAAGCCTCCACGGCGGACGGGGAAAACACCAAGTTCATCATCCTGATCAGTTGCGTCGCCACCATCGGTGGCTTTCTGTTCGGCTTCGACAGCGGCGTCATCAACGGCACCGTGGATGGGCTGAAGCAGGCATTCGGCTCGGATGCGGCGGTCACCGGATTCAACGTGGCCTCGATGCTGCTGGGCTGCGCCGTCGGTGCGTTCTTCGCGGGACGGATGGCGGATTTGTACGGCCGCCGCGCGATGCTGATCGCGGCGGCGGTGTTCTTCATCGTGTCGGCCTGGGGTTCGGGCATCGCCACGTCGTCGTTCGAGTTCGTGATCTATCGTGTGCTCGGCGGCCTGGCGGTCGGCGCAGCCAGCGTGATGGCGCCGGCGTACATCAGCGAAGTGTCGGCGGCGCAGTACCGCGGCCGGCTGGCCACGGTGCAACAGATCGCGATCATCGGCGGTCTGTTCGCCGCATTCCTCAGCAATTATCTGCTGGCCAAGATCGCCAGTTCATCGCTGGCCGAACTATGGTTGGGGTTCGAGGCCTGGCGCTGGATGTTCTGGATCGAACTGTTCCCGGCGGTGCTGTTCCTGGTCGCGCTGCTGTTCATTCCAGAGAGCCCGCGCTACCTGGTGGCGCGCGGTCGCCGCGAGAAAGCGCAGGTGGTCTTGGTGAAGCTGTACGGCAACGAATCCGGCACGCGCAAGTTGGCGGAGATCGACGCCTCGCTGGCGACCGACCATCACCGGCCGCGGCTGTCGGACCTGATCGACAAGGTGCGCGGCCGGGTCCGTCCGATCGTATGGGTCGGTGTCGGCCTGGCCACGTTCCAGCAACTGGTGGGCATCAACGTGGTGTTCTACTACGGCGCGGTGCTGTGGCAGGCGGTCGGCTTCTCGGAAAACGATGCGCTGCTGATCAATGTGTTGTCCGGCGCGCTGAGCATCGGCGCATGCCTGGTGACGGTGGCGCTGATCGACCGGATCGGGCGCAAGCCGCTGCTGTGGGTCGGCTCCGCGGGCATGGCGGTGACGTTGGGCCTGGTGACGCTGGCGTTCGCCAGTGGCAACTTGGAAAACGGCAAGCTGGTGCTGAGCGACAACATGGGCATGCTGGCGCTGGTCGCCGCCAACGTCTACGTGATCTTCTTCAACATGTCCTGGGGCCCGGTGATGTGGGTGATGCTGGGCGAGATGTTCCCGAACCAGATCCGCGGTTCGGGGCTGGCGGTGGCGGGGCTGTTCCAGTGGGGCAGCAACTTCCTGATCACCTGGACGTTCCCGATGTTGCTGGCGGGCATCGGTCTGGCGGGTGCGTACGGGCTGTACGCGCTGGCAGCGTTCATCTCGGTCTTCTTCGTGCTCAAGTACGTGCACGAGACCAAAGGCAAGGAATTGGAACAGATGGAAGGTTGACGCGATCCATGCGGTTGGGGGCGCGCAGTTGCCGCTCCCGCCGTTCTGCTATGACGTCCAAACCTCATCTTCCGCATCTCATCGTTCAACGCTTGATGGAGCCACGATCTTGAACACACCTGCTTTGCCTTCCCGTCTTCGTCCCGCATTGCGGACGAGTTTGCTGTTGGCCATTCCCGTAGCGCTGGCGTTGTTGGTGTCAGGCTGCCGCGACGGAAACAAAACCGACGATGCAAACAAGCCCGCGTCCGCCACGTCCGCTTCGCCGTGGCCCTCCGTGGCCTGGCCGGTGCCGGAAGATCCCGCTATCGAAAAGCGCATCGACGAACTGCTGGCGAAGATGACGGTGGAAGAAAAGGTCGGCCAGATCGTGCAGGGCGACATCGCCAGCCTGACGCCGGAAGACGTACGCAAGTACCGGCTGGGTTCGGTGCTGGCCGGCGGTAATTCCGATCCGGACGGCCGATACGACGCCACTCCCGCCGAATGGCTGGCATTGGCCGATGCGTTCTACGACGCGTCGATGGATACCAGTACGGGCGGCAAGGCGGTCCCGATCATCTTCGGTATCGATGCCGTGCACGGCCAGAGCAATATCGTGGGCGCGACCTTGTTCCCGCACAACATTGGCCTGGGCGCGACCCGCAACCCAGACCTGATGCTGCAGATCGGCAAAGTGACCGCTACCGAGACGCGCACCACCGGCATGGAGTGGGCGTTCGCGCCGACCGTGGCGGTGCCGCAGGACGATCGCTGGGGCCGCACCTATGAAGGCTATTCGGAATCGCCGGATGTGGTGGCCAGCTTCTCCGGCAAGGTGGTTGAAGGTCTGCAGGGCAAGGTCGGCTCGCCGGACTTCCTGGACGGTTCGCACGTGATCGCATCGGTGAAGCATTTCCTCGGCGACGGCGGCACCACCGGCGGCAAGGACCAAGGCGATACCAAAGTCGACGAAGCCGAGCTGGCGCGCATCCATGGCGCGGGTTATCCGCCTGCGATCGCGGCGGGCGCGCAGACGGTCATGGCGTCCTTCAACAGCGTCAACGGCGAAAAGATGCATGGCAACCAGCATCTGCTGACCGACGTGCTGAAAGGCCAGATGCATTTCGGCGGTTTCGTCGTCGGCGATTGGAACGGGCATGGCCAGATCAAGGGCTGCACCAACGACAACTGCCCGGCGACGATCACGGCCGGCCTGGACATGGCGATGGCGCCGGACAGCTGGAAGGGTTTCTACGAGTCCGCGCTGGCGGCGGTGAAAGCCGGCACGCTGCCGATGGAACGACTGGACGACGCCGTGCGGCGCATCCTGCGGGTAAAGTTCCGCCTGGGTCTGTTCGAAGCCGGCAAGCCTTCCAAGCGTCCGCTGGGCGGCAAGTTCGAATTGCTGGGCGCGCCTGAGCACCGTGCGGTTGCACGCCAAGCGGTGCGTGAATCGCTGGTGCTGCTGAAGAACCAGGACGGCGTACTGCCGCTGGATCCGAAGAAGACAATCCTGGTGGCCGGCGATGGCGCCAACGACGTCGGCAAGCAGTCCGGCGGTTGGACGTTGAACTGGCAGGGCACCGGCACCAAGCGCAAGGATTATCCGAACGCCGATTCGATTTTCGAAGGTATCGAGCAGCAGGCGAAAGCGGCTGGCGGCAAAGCGGTGCTGGCGGTCGATGGTCGTTACACGCAGAAGCCCGATGTTGCCGTGGTGGTGTTCGGTGAGAATCCCTACGCCGAATTCCAGGGCGATATCGCTACGCTGGCGTACAAACCCGGCGACGACAGCGACCTGGAACTGATCAAGCGCCTGAAGGCCGAAGGCATTCCGGTGGTGGCGGTGTTCCTGAGCGGACGGCCGCTGTGGGTCAATCGCGAAATCAATGCGTCCGATGCGTTCGTCGCCGCATGGCTGCCGGGTTCGGAAGGCGGCGGTATCGCCGACGTGCTGCTGCGCAAGGCCGACGGCAGCGTCGCGCACGACTTCAAGGGCAAGCTGAGCTACTCCTGGCCGCGCACGGCGACGCAGTACGCCAACAACGTGGGGCAGAAAGACTACAACCCGCAGTTCGCGTTCGGTTATGGCCTGACCTATGCCGATAAAGGCGATGTTGCACCGCTGCCGGAAGACTCCGGCGTGTCCGGCGAACAAGCCGTGGCAGGGGTTTATTTCGCCCGGGGGCAAGTGGCTCCGGGAATGACGCTGCGGATGGAAAACGCGGAAGGCCATGCCAGTCAGGTCGCCGCGTTGCCAGCGGCCCTGCATGACGGCAGCCTGCGCGTCACCGCGGTGGATCACAACGCCCAGGAAGATGCGCGTCGCTTGTCGTGGTCCGGCGATGGCAAGGCCAGCGTCGCACTGCTGTCGTCCACACCGCTGGACCTGTCGCGCGAAAGCAATGGCGATGTTTTGCTGGTACTGACCGTGCGGCCGGAAACGTTGCCAGCCGGTGACATCAACGTAGGCGTGAGCTGTGGTTCCGGCTGCGCCGCGCAGTTGCCGTTGCGCGACAGCTTGGCCGCATTGCCGAAGGGCGAATGGACCACGGTGGGCATACCGCTGAAATGCTTCGCCACCGCCGGTGCCGACGTAAGCAAGCTTGATCAGTTGCTGCGGTTGGAGACGGCCGGCAAGACCGAGTTGTCGTTGTCGCGCGTTGCGCTGGGAGCGATGAATGAAGCACAGCATGTGGTGAAGTGTGCTGTGCAGTAAGCAATAAATGCAGCGTCGCAGCTTTTTCGTAGAGCGGAGCTTGCTCCGCTGCTTTTGAGTTCCGTGTGCACACATCGAAGAGCAGCCGAGCAAGCTCGGCTCTACGAAAGCACGGAAGAATCCCTTGTAGGAGCGACTTACGTCGCTCCTACAAGGGCGGCGAACCCAACGCCTTCACACCATCTTCTCCAGCCGCAGCCCAGAATGCAGGGTTGCAATGCAGTCCATTGCCTGTAATGCAGGCCATTCCACACTTTGCGATATTCATGGCAGGTTAGTGCGCTGCCGGGATAGATGTGTCTTCGAACTCCGGATATGTTTGGCTGGTGCAAGCGGATCACGCTTGCACAAATTTGGTTCGAATAACCCATCGGCGCCGCATGAATGGCCGAAGTGGACTGCAAAACGCGATTGATCAATACCGCCAGGATTTGGCAAGGTGTCGATAACCCTTAGGCCGGCCATCGGATATGGCGGCCCAGAATCCGAAGGTGGCATGCTTGAGAAAGATCGACCGTACATGGGTGCGTACTTGGGTGATGGGGAGCTGCCTGTTGGCGTTGTTCGGCTGTAGCGCTGGAGGGCCTACCCGAGAACTGCCGCCGGCGGATCCTGTCAGCGAAGCGCTAGGCAGGCCCGAATACAAGATCGGGCCGGGCGATCTGCTTAAAGTGCAGGTTTTCCAGGTCGAAGACCTCGAGCGCGACGTACGGGTCGACAATGCCGGCAAGATCTCATTGCCCCTTATTGGTGCGGTCGACACAGCGGGTTTGACCATCAGCCAGATACAGGACCTGGTAGCCGCGCGTTATCGCGACCGCTATCTGCAAGATCCGCAGGTCACGGTTTCCCTGATGGAATCGCCCAATCAAAAAGTGACCGTCAGCGGTGCGGTGGAACAGACCGGCATCTATGCGATGGGTGCTCCGCACCTGACGCTGCAACAAGCGGTGTCGTTGGCCAGAGGTGTCAGCAATGTCGCCAATCAGCACAACGTTATCGTATTCCGCACGGTGGGCGGCGAACGCATATTCGCCCGGTTCGATTTGATCCAGATCCAGGAGGGCAAGCTGCGCGATCCCGATATCTACGGCGGCGACATCATCATCGTCGACCGCTCCGATACGCGAGTGTGGCTGCGCACATTGGTTGAGCTCACGCCTTTCGTCGCGGTATGGCGGGCCTACAACCGATGAACGCGAATGTCCGAGCCGACTCATTGCGCCAGTCCGACTACGACGCCCCCATCACCGCCACCTTGGCCGAGTTTGGCCACGCCATCCTTCGCCGATGGTGGGTGGTCGCCGGGATCGCCACGATCGTGGTGCTGGCGGCGCTGGCGGCAAGCCTGGCGATGACGCCGCAGTACCGGGCGACCACCACGCTGCAAATCGAGCGCGAGGCGATGAAGGTCGTGAACATGGACGACCTGATGCCGACCGAATCTCCGATGGATCGCGACTTCTATCAAACGCAGTACGAGCTGCTGATGAGCCGTTCGTTGGCGCGCCGGGTGATCACCAAGGCCGGGTTGGCGAGTCATCCGCTTTACAAGGAAAACGTCGAGGCCGCGCTTGAGAAATACGAGGAGGCCGCAGCCAGCAAGCGCGCTTCCGATGAGCGCGTGTCCGACAAGCTCAACACGTCGAAGCAGGCGCTGATCGAACGTGCGCTCACCGGCTCGGTGCTCGCTTCGTTGAAGGTCGAGCCGGTGCGCAACTCCCGTCTGGTGAAGGTGAATTTCGACTCGCCGGATCCCGAACTTTCTGCACGCGTCGCCAATACCTATGCCGAGGAATTCATTGCCAGCGGCCTGGAGCGCCGGTTGGAAGCGTCCACATTCGCCACCAAGTACCTGTCCGAACGCCTGGCCCAGCTCAAGCAAAGGCTGGAAGATTCGGAGCGGAACTTCGTTGTCTTCGCAGGCCAGGAGAAGATCGTCTCCTTGGGAGACGGCAAACCCTCATTGCCCGCGCAGAATCTGACGGAACTCAATGCACTGCTGGCGACAGCGCAGGACGCGCGCATTCAAAGCGAGGCTGCCTGGAGCCAGGCGAGAAACGCGAGTGGCCTGGCGCTGCCTCAAGTCGTATCCAATCCCCTTATCCAGAACATGCTGCAGACGCGAGGGCAGCTGTCCGCCGAGTACCAGCAGAAACTGAGCACGTTCAAGGCGGATTATCCCGAGATGTTGCGCTTGAACAGCCAGATCAGCGACATCGATCGCCAGATCAACATGCAGGCCACCCATATCCGTGCCTCGATCAAGGCGCAATACGATGCAGCTTTGCTGCATGAGCAGATGCTGGAACAGCGTATCGAACAGTTGAAGGGCGACGAACTGGATCTGCAGGACCGCAGCATCCGCTACAACATGCTCAAGCGCGAAGCGGATACCAATCGCCAGCTGTACGACGGCTTGTTGCAGCGCTTCAAAGAGATCGGCGTGGCAGGCAATGTTGGCGCCAACAATATCTCCGTGGTCGACAACGCGGACGTGCCCACTAAAAAGTACTCGCCACGCATCGGGTTCAACCTGGCGCTGGCCGCCGTCTTCGGTGTTTTCCTCGGCTTGATCGTGGCGTTGCTTCTGCATGTCCTACGACCAAGCCATAGGCCAGTTTCGTGATTGAACATTACCAATTGATGACCACACGCACGCACCGGTTGGGTGCATGAGTGAACGCAGTTCGAGTGCGCTTCTCGCCTACAGAATTTTCCGGGATCGCGACAACGATCAAAATCGTACGTATGCGTGATTCAAAAAATTCGCGGACGAGTTTCGGAAATCCCGCACAGATCGCAGTCCGTAAGTGACGCGTGTCGTGAGGTTCAGTCCAACTCCCCATTCGTTTTGGGCGACGAATCACGTTTGACCATGCTCGGCTTGATCGGGTCCACCAAAAATCACAGTGGCTCACACTTCCTTCACGCACTATTGAACTATGTTGCAGTGCAGCGAAAACAATCGTACGCTCGAGAACAAGGGTTTTTGAATGAATGGAATAGTAAAGACAACGGATGGAGTCGGCGGAGTTTCCAACAGCTTTTTCCACCAGTAAGCGAGCTTGTCGTTAGACCCGGGGTCGATGCGGGAGGGCATCGAGGAAGGCGACGACAAGGTGACTAAACAGCACGGTTCGCGCTTTGACGTCCCCCCGCGTCAAGCCTGCACCGAGCATGTTGCGGAATACTCAAAATGCTTCTGGCAAATATCAGCGCCGATACTTCGGCGTCTTCCCCCCGTTTGCTGTCCAAATACTCCACTGCCGCGGATCTGTGTCTCAGGTTCGCGGATTTGTCGGTCGTGTTGGCTTCCGCCCTGATCGCCTACCGGCTTCGTTTCGGGGAATGGATACCCGCCATCGAGTACCGGATTCCCATCAGTACATCGCTGCTGTTCGCGATGATCTGCTTCAACGTGTTTCCGCTGTATCGCAGCTGGCGCGGGCGTGGCGTACTCCGCGAGGTCGCCATGTTGGGCATGGCCTGGACCGGCGTGTTCCTGCTGTTCACCGTGCACACCTGGAGCTTGCAGCTTGGGCAGGACACCTCGCGTCTTTGGGTAGGCTTGTGGTTCGTGATCGGATTCGCGCTGCTGGGCATGTCGCGGACGATCGCGCGCAGCGTGCTGTACTGGATTCGCAGCCAAGGCATCGATGTTCAACGCGTGGTCGTCGTGGGGCTGCGCCCGCCGGTGGTCAAGATTCATCGCTATCTGCGCCAGAACGCCTGGGTAGGTATGCAGATGGTGGGTTACTTCAGTACCCGCGAAGATATCGTTATCGCTGAGCGCACTGAGCTGCAATGCCTGGGCGATGCGGACCATCTGATCGAGTACCTGGCTACCGACAGCGTGGAAGAGGTGTGGATATCGCTCCCGCTGGGCAAGCTGGACCAGATCAAATCGGTGCTCGCCAAGCTTGAGCAGACGCCGATCAAGATCAAGTTGATTCCCGATATCTCCGATCTGGCCGTGCTCAACCAGTCCAGCGAGCAGCTGGGCAGCGTGCCGGTGATCAATCTTCGCCAAGGCAGCGGCGCTCCGGACAATTCGTTCTTCGTCACCAAAGGCGTGGTCGACCGGGTGCTGGCACTCATCGCGTTGATCATCCTGTCGCCGCTCATGATCGGCATTGCCATCGCGGTGAAGCTGAGTTCCCCCGGCCCGGTGCTGTTCCGGCAGAACCGACACGGCCGCGGCGGCAAGATTTTCCAGATGCTCAAGTTCCGCTCGATGCGCACAGACCAGGAACCCAGCGCAGAACTGAAGCAGGCCACGCGCTCCGACCCGCGGGTGACGCGAATCGGTGCCTTCCTGCGACGCAGCAGCTTGGACGAGTTGCCGCAGCTGTTCAACGTGCTGGGCGGCAGCATGTCGATCGTCGGTCCGCGTCCGCATGCGGTCCAGCACAACAGTCACTACGGCCGGCTGATCAACTGCTACATGCACCGCCACTATGTGAAGCCGGGCATCACCGGATGGGCCCAGGTTAACGGATTCCGTGGCGAAACGCCCAGGCTGCGCGACATGAAGAAGCGCGTTCAATACGACATGGACTACATCCGCCGCTGGTCGCTTTGGCTGGATATGAAGATCATGGTCCTGACGGTGGTGAAGGTACTTGGTCAGAAACAAGCGTACTGAGTTGGCCGGATGCAATCGCACGCGCTGCCATGGACAGATCCGCGGGTGACGGCGCGTACCGGCGGCGCGCGGATCGATGACGCGCGCACGCGGGGTGATCGCCTGAGGAATCAGGCCGTAGCGGCGCTGCTGCTGCTTGGTGTGGGCTACAACTTCGCGCTGGCGGCATTCAACGCCAACATTTTTTCCATAGGTCCGTCCGCCGCCTATGCGGTCGAACTGGTGGTATATGCCGGTTGCTTCCTGTTCGGTCTGCGCACACTGGGGCGCGAAGGCATCTTGCTGGTGCTGACCGGGCTTGGGCTGGTACTCGCGTTCAATCTGATCCGCTTCCTGGATACCTGGCGCTTTGATCTGAAGCTCGCGCGCGACGCGATCATCCCGTTCGCTTTTCTCGCATTGGGTACCGCCTACCGCGGCTCGCTGCGCAAACTGGTGTTGTGGCTGGCGATCATCGTCTCGCTGGTGGCCGTGTTCGAAATGGCGTTGCCAAATCTGTACGGCGATCTGGTCAATCCTCGCAGCTATTTCGTCAACACGCGCGGCAATGTCGAGGAAGATTTCTGGAACGACAGCAAGCTGTACGTAAGCGCCACGCGTCCCGGTGAGCGCAACTGGCTGGCCGGATTCGAGCTGCCGCGGGTTTCCTCGATCTTCGTCGAGCCCGTGACGATGGGAAACTTCATCATCTTCTTCTGCGCGGTGGTGGTCACTTTCTGGCGTTCTCTGCGTTTGGGCGGCATGTTGTTCTCGCTGATGCTGATCCTGTTCCTGTTGATTGCGTCCGATGGGCGGCTGGCCAGTGCGACGTGCCTGTTGATGCTGTTGCTCGCGCCGTTGCTGCGGCGAATCGATCAATGGCTCGCGGCATCGATCTTCATCGGCGTGCTGCTGGTCGGCGGGTTCGCGGTGTGGGCGCTGGGCGTCGACGCTTACCAGGACACATTGCTGGGGCGCGTATTCGTGTCGGTCGATGCCATCGTCAATCTGAGCCCGCGCGAATGGTTCGGGCTCGATCTCGCGGCTCCTTATCGGTACTCCGACAGTGGCATTGCCTATTTCATCGCGGCGCAATCGATCGTCATCGTGTTCGCGTTCCTGTTGGGCTACTCGTTCCTGCTCAGGATGCCCACCAGCAACGGTCAGCTGTTCAAGAATCTTTTCATGCTGGCGTTCGCGCTGAGCCTGCTGGTCTCCAACTCGTATTTTTCGATCAAGACCGCGGGGCTGTGGTGGTTCGCCTGCGGCTACCTGTGGCGGCTGCAGGCCATATCCGCAACACCCATTGCCAGCGATTCGCAGGTACCGCCGATGCCTGGCCGTACGCACGCCATTGCAGCCGCTACATGAAGGGAGTGAGGAAACGACATGGCGTCGAATACAGAAGCCGTCCTGCAGCGCCAACGCGCCATCGCGCCGGTGATGCCCGAACGGGATCCACGCATCGATGCCGCCAAGGGCGTGGCGATCGTACTGGTGGTGCTGGGGCATGCCAAGGGCATACCGTCCTGGTTCACGGTGCTGGCATACAGCTTCCACGTGCCGCTGTTCTTCGTGCTGTCTGGCTGGCTGTCCGATCGACGCGATGCCTACAGCTTGCGGCAGTTGCTGGACACCTTGGTACGGACCCTGCTGGTGCCGTATGTCTTCTTCTTCCTTGTCGCGTACGCCTACTGGTTGCTTACCCGCAACATCGGCGAAAAGGCACTGCGTTGGGGCCAGTTGCCCTGGTGGGATCCGCTTATCGGATTGCTGAGCGGAATCGGGCCGCAGTTGTACGTGCATCCCGCGCTGTGGTTCCTGCCGGCGCTGTTCGTTACCGCGTTGGCGTATCAGTTGCTACGCCGGGTGCTGCAGCCGGAGATGATCGCACTGCTATCGCTGCCGCCGGCGCTGGCCTGGATCCTGGCGTTTCCAGGTGCCGGACTGCGGCTGCCGTTCGCGCTGGACGTCCTGCCGGTGGCGCTGCTTTACTACGCCGTTGGCGCGGTCGCGGGCAGAAGCGCTTCCTTGCCCCGATCCATGTGGGTGGGCTGCACGGCAGCGCTTCTCATTGCCGTGCCGTGGCTGTTGTTGGCGTGGAGCAACGGCCGGGTCGATATCAATCAGCTGCGGTTTGGCGCCACGGCGTGGAAGTTTCTCATCGCAAGCCTGCTCGGCACATCGGTGGTCCTATTGGCCAGTCCTCTGGCGGCGCAATCGGCGGTACTGCGATGGATCGGCCGCAACACACTCTTGATTCTATGCACGCATATTCTGGTTTTCTTCGCCCTGTCCGGCGTCGCGGCACTGGCGGGCCTTTTCCCGGCAGGCACCAAACCTGGCGCCGAGTGGGCGGTTACGGTCTCAATATTCTCGATCGCGCTGTGCGTACCCATGCGCTGGGTGCTGCTGCGCTACGCGCCGTGGGCACTTGGTCTTCGCAACGAGACGGTGGGGGCGGCGGCATGAGCAGACTGCCGCTCGTACCGGCGGCTTCCAAATCACCCGGAGGCTGCGCATGAAGGTGGTGCATGTCGTCCGTCAGTTCCACCCTTCCGTGGGCGGCATGGAAGAGGTGGTGCTGAACATCGCCCGCCGGCATCTGGAAGCCGGCCGCGACCAGGTGGAAGTGCTGACGTTGGACCGGGTTTTCCGCGAGGACGGAAAACGCCTGGACGCGAGGGAAGTCCATGAAGGCGTGCCGGTACGCCGTTTGCCGTACACGGGGTCCACGCGTTATCCCCTGTGTCCACAGGTGCTGGGTGCGCTGCAGGGTGCCGACGTCGTGCACGTGCATGGCATCGATTTCTTCTACGACTACCTGGCCATGACGCGTTTGCTACACGGCAAGCCGATGATCGCCTCCACCCATGGCGGCTTCTTTCACACCGCGTATGCATCGAAGTTGAAGAAGCTCTGGTTCGGCAGCATTACCCGCGCATCGGCACGCGCGTACCGGCGCATCGTGGCCACCAGCCAGAACGACGGCGACACGTTTGCCGAAGTGGTCGCGGCCAAGCGTTTGCGCGTGATCGAGAACGGTGTAGACATCCAGAAATTCGCAGGCAAGGGCTCGCTTGAGCCGGGCAAGACCATTATCAGCATCGGCCGCTGGTCGGTGAACAAAGGCATCCCCGAGACGCTGGACCTGCTTCAGCAGCTTGTTGCGCAGGACAAGGCGTGGCGATTGATCATTGCCGGTCGCGAATTCGACCTCACCCGCGCCGACATTGCGAAGGCAATAGCCACGCGCGGCCTGCAGGCGCACGTGGACGTCGAGAGCGCGCCATCGCAGGCCGAGCTGGCGCGGTTGCTGTCGCGTGCCCAGTATTTTGTCTCGCTGTCGCATCACGAGGGGTTTGGAATTGCCGCGATAGAAGCCATGAGCGCAGGCCTGGTTCCCATCCTCAGCACCATTCCGCCCTATGCCAAGCTGCATGCGGAATCGAAACTGGGCGTGCTGGTCGACGCTAATGCTCCTGGCGCCGCGGTCCAGGCGATCCTCCGGTTAGCGAAGGTTAGTCCGGATGTCTTCTTGTCGCAGCGTGAACACGCCATGCGCCACGTCGAGCGCTACGACTGGCGCGAAGTAGTGGACTGTTATGTCGATGAGTACCAGCAAGCATTCGCCGACACTCGCAGGCATGCCCAATGATGCCGGCCGCTTCCGCCATGGCAGAGAAATCTCAGCAGCGTTTCATCGTGTTGCAATCCACCGGCCGCCCGGATGAAACCACCAATCCCTATCTGGTGCAGTTGTTGCGCGCTTTGCCTGACACCGTGGACATCAGGTATTTCTCTGTACGCGATGCGCTGCTGTCGCGCTACGATCTTTTCCATGTGCATTGGCCGGAGTATCTGATCCGCCATCCCACGGTGCTGGGAACCTACGCCAAGAAGTTCTGCCTGTTTTTGTTGCTGTTGCGCCTGTGGATCGCGCGTGTCCCGATCGTCAGGACGCTGCACAACGTTCGCCCGCATGAGCAGGGCGGTCCGATCGAGCGCTTCCTGCTAGGTTGGCTGGACCGCCTGACCACGCGGCGGATAAGGATCAACGCCGCCGCGCGCGATGCCGACCCCGCGACCGACACGATCCTGCATGGCCATTACCGGGACTGGTTCGCAGCGCAATCGGTACCCTCCAGCGTGCCGGGGCGGCTGCTCTATTTCGGATTGATCCGCCCCTACAAGGGCGTTGAAACCCTGATCGAAGCGTTTCGCGGCATGCCCGAATCTTCCGCCACGTTGCGCATCGTCGGCAATCCGGCCACGCCCGCCATGCGTGAAGCAGTGGAGCAAGCGTGCCAGGCGGATCCACGCATCAGCGCGCGCTTGGAATACGTGGGCGACGATGTGCTGGCGCGCGAGATCGGCGAGGCCCAGTGGATCGTATTGCCGTACCGCGAGATGCAGAACTCCGGCGCGTTGCTGCTTGCGCTGTCGCTATCGCGACCGGTGCTGGTGCCACGTACCGACGCAAACCTCGCCATTGCCGAAGAAGTCGGATCGGAATGGGTGCGCATGTTCGACGGAAGCCTGGATGCAGGACTTCTGTCGGACGTACTGGGTACCCGATTCGAGAGCACGGCCATCGCGCCCGATCTGTCCCGGCGCGATTGGCCCGCACTCGGAGAACGGCACTACCACACCTACCTGTCAGCGTTGCGCACCATGGCGGATGGGGACAAGGCCTAAATGGCTGTGGAGAATCCGAACGAGATCGCACGCGGCACGCCACCGCCGTCGCTGGCCCGCTTGGCGGCGAGTGGCGCGCTGGTGACCATGGGCAGCCAGGTGGCGAAGATAGCGGTGCAGTTCGGCGGCATCGTGCTGTTGGCACGGCTGCTGACGCCACGCGATTACGGATTGGTAGCGATGGTGGTGGCGATCATCGGCGTAGGCGAGGTGCTGCGCGATTTCGGGCTTTCCTCTGCCGCCATCCAGGCCAAGAATCTCAGCCGCGAGCAACGCGACAACCTGTTCTGGATCAACTCCGGCATCGGCCTGCTGCTGGCCGCCGCTGTTTTCCTGGGTGCCGGCGCCATCGCCGATTTCTATCGCGAACCGTTGCTGCGCGCGATCTCCCAAGCGATTTCCGTCACGCTGCTGCTCAACGGCCTGACCACGCAGTTCCGTGCACACCTCAATCGCGACATGCGCTTCGGGCCACTGGCCTTGGCGGATGTCGGCGGTCAGCTGCTGGGCCTGGCTGCTGCCGTGGCGACGGCGCTATTGGGGTGGGGCTATTGGGCGCTGGTCGTGCAGGCGCTGGTGCAGGCGTTGGTGATCCTGGTCTTGATGGCGGTGGCGACACGCTGGTTGCCAGGCCTGCCGCGGCGCTCCGCGGGCATGGGTGGCTTGCTGCGCTTCGGCGGCAACCTGATGGCGTCGCAGCTGTTGAACTATCTCAGTACCAACATCGGGCAGATCATCATCGGCAGCCGCCTGGGGCCTGCGCCGCTGGGCCACTACAACCGCGCATTCGCCTTGCTGATGATGCCGCTGACTCAGCTCAACGCGCCGGCCACCACCGTGGCGCTGCCGATCCTGTCGCGCCTGCAGGGAGATCGCGAACGCTACTCGGCGTTCCTGCTGCGCGGGCAAGCCACGCTGATGCATTTCATCATCGCCATCTTCGCCATGGCCTGCGCGCAGGCTGGGCCGCTCATCCTGCTGGTGTTGGGCCAACGCTGGCAGATGACGGTGCCGATCTTCCAGATACTGGTTGTCGGCGGTGTGTTTCAGGCAGCGGGCTACGCTGCTTACTGGGTATTCCTTTCCAAAGGCCTGACCGGCGCGCAGCTGTATTACGCGATTGTCAGCCGCACGCTGGTGATCGCCTGTATCGCCATCGGATCGCAATGGGGCGTGCTGGGCGTCGCCACCGGCTATGCCTGCGGATTAGCGCTCTCGTGGCCGTTGGTGCTGTGGTGGCTGTCTCGCGTTTCGGATGCGCCGGTACGCCAGATGCTGGTCAACGGTTTGCGCGCCATGGCCGGGTATGGGTTGTGTGCATTCGCCTCGTATATGGCGTCCGCGCAGTTCGCCGCGGCGTCGCTGTCGATGCAGTTGGGCGTCGGGATTGCCACCGCCGTTGTCGCGTTCGCAGTGCTTTGCGCGGTATGGCCGGCGTTCCGTCGTGATGTTGTCGACATCCTGCACACCCGCACGTTTTTCAGGAGCGCGAAAGCGATGGAGTTGAAACGATGATCGAACATTCGCAGGCGCAAGCTTTCGGTACTTCCGCGCGCAGCGGCGCGGAACCCAGTCGCTTCCTGGTGCTGTCGGCGCACGACTACCGTACGCCGCGACGCGCCAATATCCATTTCATTACCGACGAATTGGTCAAGCGCGGGCAGACGCGGTTCTTCTCGCTCCGCTACAGCCGCTTGTCGCACTGGAAGAAAGACAATCGGCTTTTCCTGGATCCCCGGGCCAACACGATGGAGCGTCATGGCGGCGTCGAGTGCTTCCTGTGGAAGGCGCCGCTGCATCCTTTCAATACCCGCCGTCGCTGGCTGCGTCCGCTGGAGCAGCTGATGTTCGCGTGGTACGTACGGCAAGCGCCGCCAGCGTTGATCAAATGGATGCGCGAAGCGGAGGTGATCATCTTCGAAAGCGGCACCGCCGTGGTCTTCGTGGAACTCGCCAGAAAGCTCAATCCATCCGCGCGGCTGATCTACCGCGCTTCCGACAGCCTGAGTGCCATCGACACCGCCGCGTACGTTGAACGCAGTTTCGCGCGCGTGGCCGCCAGCATGGATGCGATCGCGCTGGTATCGCCGGCCATGGCCGATGAAGTGGCGAGCCGGCACAACCTGTACCACATCGGACATGGCATCGATCCGTCGATCGATACGCTTGCCGATCCCTCGCCCTATGGCGCTGGGCTGCATGCGGTATCGGTGGGATCGATGCTGTTCGACCCCCGTGCCATTGCCACCGCCAGCCGGGCGTTTCCGCAGGTGACGTTCCATGTGATCGGTTCGGGGCGTGGGACGATGCCCGAATATGGCGACAACGTGAAGGTGTATGGCGAGATGCCGCATGCGCAGACATTGCGCTACATCAAGCACGCCAGCTTCGGCATTGCCCCGTACGCGTCCGCCAACATACCGGCGTACCTGGCCGATAGTTCGCTCAAGTTGCTGCAGTACGATTTCTTCGCGCTGCCGGCCATCTGCCCGCACGTTATCGTTGGCCGCTATGCGTCGCGGTTCGGTTACACGCCGGGCGATGAGGACTCGGTCATCACTGCGATTCAGAGTGCCCTGGCCGCGCCGCGGATCCGCTCGCGTCAATGTTTGAGCTGGTCCGAGACTGTGGACCGCCTGCTCGCACCGGAACGTTATCCGGAAACCCGCATCGTGCCGGATACCGGCATACGACGACCATCGACCGCGCCCGCCGGCGCGATTGCCTAATTGATTCGGAACAACATAGTTTGAAATTGACCGAATCAATTCCCCAACCTTGCCCGTCCGGCTCGGCGCAGCACGCCGAGCGTTCGGATGGCCCGCGCGGCAGTGCCGCGCAAGCAGCCCATCCTCACCCCCCGCAATGCGAGGGGAAAAGGAAGCCACCCAGCTCGTTGAGTGCCGCATCTATTAGGAGAAAGTTCTTGTCCTTACTCGAATCTTGGCTAGAGCGCGAGCAGCGGCGTGCGCTGTATTGGTGGCAGCCGAAGAACGGCGAAGTCAACGTCGGCGATTATTTGTCCAAGGTAACCGTCGTGGCGATGCTCGCCTTGCGCGATCTTGACCTGCTGGAAAAGCGCGACAAGAGCCGGCGGCTGTTCGCCATCGGTTCGGTGCTGCACAACGCTCTTGACGGCGAAACCGTCTGGGGGAGCGGCATCAACGGCAAGATTCCCCAGGCGCAGCACCGCTTTCGCGATCTCGATGTGCGCGCCGTACGTGGACCGCTGACCCGGCGGACGTTGATGGAGCGTGGTATCCAGGTGCCGGAGGTGTACGGCGATCCCGCATTGCTGATGCCGTTGCTCTTTCGCAAGGAACTGATCGACACAGCGAAGCGGCATCCTTTCGTTGTCATACCGCATTTCAATGAGGCCCCGGAGAAATATGCGGCCTACCGGCATCAGCTGGTTTTGCCGACCGCCAAGCCACTGGCATTCGTGGCGGCCTTGCTGGGTGCGGAGAAAGTGGTGTCCAGCTCCTTGCACGGCGTGATCCTGGCCGAAGCCTATGGCATTCCGGCGGTGTACCTGGACAGTGGAAATGGCGAACACCAGTTCAAGTACGACGATTACTACCAGGGCACCGGGCGGGAGAAATGGCACGCGGGCCGTTCCGTCGAAGAGTGCCTGGACCTGGGTGGCAATGCGCGTTTCGATCTGGAGAATATCCAGGCGTCGCTGATGCAGGCGTTTCCTTATGACCTATGGTGATGTTTCATCGGACACGCCTGAGTCGCGCGTGGTGAGCCATGTGCCTGACGCCGGGCAGGCGCTTTTCCTGGGCGGTTACAGCGTCTATTCGCTCCCGCGCGAAACGCTGGAAGCCCGGGTGATGGATGCCTGCGATCAACGCAGCAAGCTGCAGGTGTTCTTCGCCAACACCAATTTCATCGTCGAATGCAGGCCTTTGATTCCGCGCTTGCGGCGGCCCTCGGTGTGTATCGTGAACGATGGCATCGGCATGGACTTGGCGGCGTTGCTGGTTCATCAGCGCCGGTTTGCCGAGAATCTCAACGGCACCGATTTCATTCCCTATCTTTGCGGCCGCAGTTGGCGGCCGCTGCGGTTCTTTCTGCTGGGTGGCCGGGCTGGCGTCGCGGAAAAAGCCGCACTGCAGTTGATCGATGGATTGGGTCAGCAAGTCGTGGGAACCTGCGATGGGTACGCCGAATTTGCCGCTGCAGGAGACAACCTGGCGCGGCAGATCAACGAATCTCACGCGGATATCGTGCTGGTTGCGTTCGGCAACCCAAAGCAGGAAGCCTGGATTCTGGACCACTGCGATGCGGTGGAGGCGCCGGTGATGTTCGGGGTCGGCGCGCTGCTGGATTTTCTGTCAGGAAGCGCGAAGCGGGCGCCCGAATGGGTGCGGACCCTGCACCTGGAATGGCTGTTCCGGCTATCGCGCGAACCGCGCCGCCTGCTGAAGCGCTACAGCTGGGATCTGATCCGGTTCTTCGGGATATGCCTGCGGGCGGGTAGGCGGGCCTAGGACTGCTATCGCGGCCCAGCATTTCACGTAGAGCCGAGGTCCAATGTTGGCTGTGCGCCGGTGCCGGCATGCCGGCACCGCTCCCACAAGGAATCATCCGCGCCTTCGTAGAGCCGAGCTTGCTCGGCTGCTCTTGTTCCGTCTAGACCCGGCAAAGAGCAGCGGAGCAAGCTCCGCTCTACGAAAAGGCCTTAAGCGGCTATTCGCTATCGCCTGCCGTTGCAACGGCCTTATTGCACCGCGGGGCAGAGCTGCGGGGCGCGAGAGCAAGTGAGAGGGCCCGCCATGTAACGCGATGTAACGCCCTACCAGAACACAGGCGTAATCCCATCAGTGCTTTACCCGCCGAAATTCACGGTCCCTTCGCAAGAGAAGGGTACCGTCTCACAGGGATAACCCTTAACGTTGCCGCAGTACATCCCATGACGGATCGTCTGCCAGCCGTCGGCGTGTCCTTGTTCTGCAAAGTCTGATGTCAGGCGTCTTGATTCACCCACCCCTGAGATAGGTAGACTGTTACTGTCGTCACAGTGCGCATGGAATTGTTTGCGCGGTTGGATTCCCCCACCGAAGGTTGAAAAATTGATGCAGGCAACGCGATCGGAACTCGATCAGATCGCCGTCGTCGAGGACGATGACGAGTTCCGGGAACTGATGGTCTCCGATCTTTCCAGCCGCGGCTTTGCGGTAGTGGGAATGGACAGTGCCGAAGCGCTCTATCGGTACCTGTCGATACGGCGGTGCCATATCGTGGTATTGGACGTCGGCTTGCCCGGCGAAGACGGCTATTCGGTGGCCCGTCACCTGCGGCAGATGTCTTCCGTCGGCATCATCATGCTGACCGCTCGCGGGGATGCCGGGGACATGGCGCGCGGCTTCGATACCGGTGCCGATCTCTATCTGATCAAGCCCGTGGACCTGGATGTGCTGGCGTCGGCGGTCACCAGCCTGCAGCGCCGGCTTGCCTCGACCAAGGCCCCGGCCCCCAGCAAGAAGAACGGCAGCTGGTCGCTGGTGGCCAGCGGATGGACCTTGAGCCCGCCGCACGGAGAAGAGATCGCGCTGGCGGAAGCCGAACGTGCGTTTCTCCAACCTCTATTCGCCAATCCCGGGCAACCTGTCGCACGCGAAACGTTGATCAACGAACTCACCGACAAGCCCTGGGAATTTGATCCGCATCGTCTGGAAGTGCTGGTGCACCGGCTACGCACGCGGGTAAAAACCGCCACCGGCTTGACACTGCCGATACGCGCCGTGCGTGGAGTGGGATATCTGTTTACTGATGGCGATGGCTCGCAGTAGCGTCGCAACCGGTAACCCGTAGCCAAAAGCGGTGAGCGGTGAGTGGAAAAGGCGCCTTGCTTTACCTCCCCCCTTATTAAAGGGGGATGACCCGCCATTCGGCGGTTGAAAAGCATCTGAGGGGGATTTGCTTTTGCTCTTAAGACAAAAGCTTTGCGGCCTGCCGTTCGACCGTTGAAGAAGCGCCTTCGGCCGGCGCAGAAGTGGCGACGGATTTTTGACGCTGCGAACTGTTGATACGGATCCGAACGTATAAAACGCTTAAACAGATCAACCGCTAAAACGTTTAACAGATCGACCGTGGGTCAAAGCACCTCGGGCGTACGCCGATATTCAGTGCCTTGCACTAGCGAAGACGGCAAGTTGATCAATGCCAGCCATATGACTGTTGAAGAGCATCGGCATGCACTGAGATAGCGACGGTTTTTTGACGCCGCATATAAACGGTTGATGCGAAAAAAGCTATCGGCTGAAGTGACGCCCGTAAGCAAGTGAGAGTTTTCGAGAGCGTCCGGAACTGCACTTTCGTACTGCGACTCCCATAATCCCGCCCGCTGTTAGCAGGCTGGGGCCGTTCCTGTAGTCGATCGTACATGCATACCACGGTGTGCACTGTGCATTGGCTCACGAATGGTCCTCATCCGCGGTAACCACCGCGGTGGGGAAAAGCCTGCATCAAAGCAGCTGCGCGGTCTGTGTTGGACCGCGATACGGGAACAGGGGAAAGTCCAGTGTGCATGCAAGTTGAGTCGGCGACCATCGCCGGCAAGGTTCGTTCGTTTTCGCTTGGCCGAAAGAAAAACGCTGCACCCGGCATGCCGCCGACGCGTTGCACCGTAGGGGACATTCGGCACGATTGGCGTACGACGCTGCGGCGATTGACCGCGTCCGCATTGCTGCTGGTAGCGCCTTCGCTGGCGCTCGCCGCGGACCTGCAGATCACCGACCTGTCCGACACCGGTTACGATCCCACGCCCGCGGGCGGCCAGGTGATCTACAGCATCACCATCGAAAACGGTGCGGTCGACGTCGTCAACAACACGGTGACCATCTTCGATCTGCCGGCGGGCACTACCGCCGGCACACTGCCGGGATACTGCGCGGCCGATGTCGGCACTCCTACACGCATCGTCTGTAACAACGGCACGTTGGACGGCACGTCGCCTACCGGCAATTCGTCCACTTTCCAGATCGGCGTCAACACCGCCGGCCAGACGCCGGCGACCGTTACCGTGCGCGGCGCCATTGGATTCGGCAACGCAATTCCGCCCGCTTCCACGCCGATCGCCAGCCTGACTCCCGCCGATCCGTTCTTCGCTGGCGACACCAACACCGCCAACAACACCCGCGTCGAAGCGACCACGCTGACCAACGCGGGCGACCTGCGCCTGGAAAAGACCGGCACGCCAAATCCTGTGGTGGGTGGCGCGGAAATCACCTATACGCTGACCGTTACCAATGCCGGTCCCAGCGTATCGACCAACTTCCAGGTAGTGGACACGCTGCCGGCTGCCACTTCGTACGTGGCCAACAGCTTTTCCGGCAGCGGTTGGACGCTCAACAGCGGCACGATGACCGCGACGCATGTTGGCACCCTGGCGGTTGGCGCCAGCAGCAGCTTCACCTTCCGCGCGCGGGTCAACGCTGGTACGGGCAATGTCATCAATGGGGCGACGGTGTCGGGCATCGGCACCGCAGATCCGAATCCCGCCAACGACAGCGCCCAGGTCACCACCGCGGTGACCGCAGGCGCCGATCTGACCTTGAGCAAATCTGCGGCACCGGCACCGGCCGTCTCCGGCCAGCCGGTGACGTTTACTTTGGTCGCGCGCAACCTGGGGCCCAGCAACGCCCAGGACGCCAGCTTCACCGACACGCTGCCGGCCGGCTTCGTCATCACCGGCGGCACGCAGCCGGCTGGCTGGACCTGTACCAACAATGGCACCGATACGGCGCGTACGTGTTCGCGTAGCACGGCCTTCGCCAATGGTGCGGTGGACACGTTCACCATCGTGGCAACCGTGCCCGCATCGGGCGCCAACAGCAGTGGCGACGTCACCAACACCGCCACCATCACTTCGACCACGCCGGACCCCAATGGTCCGACGCTGGGTACCAACAACAACAACGGCAGCGTCACTTTCACTGTATTGGCCGACGGCGCCGATCTGTCGTTGACCAAGTCCAAGACACCGGACCTGATAGCAGTGTGGGACGGCATCGGCAGCGATGCCGACAGCCGCATGACCTCGACGATCGTCGTGCGCAACCTCGGGCCGCGCGCGGCCAGTGGCCAGGTACAAGTGGTCGACGAACTCGCCGCGGGCGAGGAGTTCGTTTCCTCTTCCGGGCCTTGGACCTGTACGGTCAACAATCCCTACGCCGTACCGCCAGCGCGCCAGCGCGTCACCTGCGATCTCAACGCGGGTTCACTGCCGTTGGCGGTGAACAGCAATGCGCCGCAGTTGCAGATCATCTCTCGCGCACGCGCGGCCGGCGCTCTGACCAACACCGCCTGCACCGGCGGTAGCGGCGGTTCCATCGAACCCCTGACGGCCGGTGGTCTCAACAGCGATCCGGAAACCGACAACGACTGCAACGGCGACGGCACCCGCACCACCGACGAACGCGCCGATCTTTCCATCGCCAAACAGACAAATGGCGCCGGCACGGCCGACAATGTGCTGAGTCCCAGCGATACTGCGGTGAACTACACACTGACCGTCACCAACAACGGTCCGGACAGCACCACAGGCGTGGTGGTCAACGATACCGTTCCCGGCTACGTCGCCGGACGCACGACCGTTACCGTCAGCACCGTGCCCGCAGGCTGGACTTGCTCCGGCGATGGTTCGGTCATCTGCCGCTCCGGTACCACGCCGCTGGCTAGCGGCGCCAGCGTCACCATCGTGCTGACCGTCAACCACCCGCTGTTCGACAGTGCCGGCCAGACAGGTACCTGCGGCGGAGTCGCCACCAGCAACGCTTTCTGTAATACCGCAGGCGTCGGTATCGATGCCGCAGTGGCGGGTTCGGTCGGCGAGATCAATACGGCTAACAACAGTGCATCGGACTGGGTGCGGATTGACCGCGTCGCCAACGTGCAGACCACGGCGAAGAACATCACCTCTGGCGCTACCGGTCAGGCCGGCGTCAACACCACCTATCAGATGTCGTTCCGCAACCAGGGTCCGTCCACCGTGCCTGGCGTGGTGTTCCGCGATGTGTTCACTCTGCCTGCGGACGATACCGGCTTCGTGTTGATCTCGGCGAACCGCACGGGCGGTGGCACCGCCGCTTGTACCGCGACTCCCGGTGCCGGTGTGACCACCTCGCCAGCGGCTGGCGGCACTTCGTACGCCAATCCGACCGCGGGAACGGCACAGGTGACGATCACCTGCACGCCGCTATCGCTGACGAATGATCAAACCGAAAGCCTGACCGTGGTGATCCGCCCGAACGTCAACTCGGGCAACACCGGCCGCGTATTCAACAACACCGCCGACTTCTTCTTCGATCGCAACAACGACGGCACCGCTGATCCGGCCATCGGCAGCGACGCCAACGGCGATTTCGACTACAACTCCGACACCAGCGCCGCAGACGACCAGCGCAGCGCGTCGCTGCCGTTCGGCAGCGGTAGCGTGGACCTGATCACCAACAAGGTGGATACCGGATTTGCAGGCGGCGTGGATCCGCTGGGCTACGACGCCACCAACTTGTCGCTCAATGCGATCACCTACCGGGTGACCGTGCTCAACAACGGTCCGTCGGTCGCCAGCAACGTACGCATCAGCGACACCATCACGCCGTTTGCCGGGCGCACGGTGCGCTATGTCGGCGCATCGGCGACGACGGGCGGTCCATTCGTGGAGGCCGCTTGTACCGTCAATGCCGGCAGCAATCCCACTGTCGGCGCGCCGATGACGTTGGACTGCCAAATGCCGGGCGCGGGATTTTCGCCCAACCAGCCGGGCATGGTGGCCTCCGGACAGACCAGCACGCTGTACCTGCGCTTCCAATACGAGACGGCGCCGGGTGCCTCAGGCGATACGTTGGCCAATTCGGTTACCGCCAGCTCGGCGGAAACCGATACCAACGCCGCCAACAACATCGCCAACCAGGAAACCACCATCCGTGCTCGCGCCGATATGGGCGTGGCCAAGACCATGGTGGTAGTGGCGCCTGACAGCGATCCCAACGCGGCATTGCCGACTACCGTGACCAGCGTAGCGCTGCGCCAGCCGTTCTATTACGTCATCGACGGTATCAACAACGGTCCCGGTGCCAGCCTGTCGCGCGACCGCAGCGGCAATGGTCCGCTCAACGGCACGGGTACTGTCGTCACCGATACGCTGCCGGCCGGTGTGGTCATCACCGGTCCGATCAGCTGGCGGAAAGTCGGTCCTGACCCGGGTGGCGACGAAGTACCCAATGGCACCGGCGCTTGTACCCAAGCGGGCAGCACCGTGACCTGCAACCTGGGCGACGTCACCGTTACCGGACGCGTGCGCATCATCGTGCCGGCAGTCTGGAATACGTATCCCAGCGGCGGCACCAGCAACAACACCGCTGCAGTGACCACCGAGCAGGTCGATCCTACTCCGCCCAACAACACCGTGACGGTGCCGCTGACCGTGACCCGGTCGTCCATCGCGGGCGTGGTGTTCGAGGATCGTGACCGCACGGGCGCCAATGGCGGTATCCGCCAGTCCGCCGCGGCCGAACCCGGCATCGCCGGCGTGACCATCACGCTGACGGGTACCGACGCCTACGGCAACACGGTGAATCGCACGACGACCACCGCTGCGGACGGCACCTACAGCTTCAACAATCTGTCGCCAGCGAACGCGTCCGGCTACACGCTGACGGAAACGCAACCGGCTGTTTACCGCAATGGTCCGGTCGATCCGCCGGCCGCCGGTGGCGATGCGCCCTCCTTGGGCGGCACCTATGCGGTGGGCTCGCCGAATTCGGTGTACAGCGCCATCCCGGTGGGCACCGCCGATGCCGGCGTGCGCTACAACTTCCCGGAAGTGCGCAATCCTTCGTTGTCGGGTTTTGTCTACGTCGACGGCAACTTCAACAATGTGCGCGATGCCGGTACGGATGCCGCCATCGCCGGCGCCACGGTCGAGCTGCTGAACGCCACCACCGGCACCGTGGTGGCCACTGACACCACCGATGCGAGCGGTGCCTACAGCTTCACCAATCTTGACCCGCTGATCCTCTACACGCTGCGCGAAGTACTGCCGACCGGCAACTACCGGAACCGGCCGACGGCGGTGAATCCGGGCCAGATCGGCGGCGCGGCTTGCGCCACTGGCTGTACACCGGGCACAGGCGTGAGTGGCGATGCCGCCACCACCGATCGCATCTCCAGCATCGATCTGGGTGCGGGCCTGGACGGCACCGTCTTCAATTTCGGCGAAGACGCTATTTCCGCTATCTCCGGCAGCGTCTACCTGGATCGCAATCGCAATGGTGATTTCGACGGCGCCGACGCCGGCAGCGTCAACTCGCAGCCGAACGGTGCCTTGCAAGGTGTCAGCGTCACGCTGGCCGGCGCGGGTGCCAACGGTACTTTCGGCGATGGCGATGATCCGGCTCCGGTCACCATCCAAACCGACGCCAACGGTGCGTATCAGTTCCCCGACCTGGTGGTCGGCCAGAACTACCGCGTCACCGAGGCGCAGCCGGATGGTTATGCCAACGGTACGGAGAACACTTCCAACGTCATCGACGTCGCCAACCTGCCGGTAGCGGGTTCGACTGGGCACGACTTCGGCGAAGTCCTGGGTTCGATTGCCGGTGCGGTGTTCGAGGATTTCTCCACGACCGCGGCGAACAACAACAACGGCGCATTCGACACGGGCGAGAACTCCATCGCGAATGCGACGGTAACGCTGACCGGTACCGATGCACTTGGCAATCCAGTGAACGTCGCGGTGCAGACCAACGCCGCTGGCGCCTATGCGTTCAACGATCTGCTGCCACCGCAGACGGGCACGTTCTACACCATCACCGAAACCCAACCGGTCGGCTACATCGACGGCCGCCATACGCCGGGCAATGCAAGCACGCCGGGTACGGCGACCACGTCGAACATCATCGACGGCATCGCCATCAGCGCAGGCCAGCGGGCCACCGGCTATCTGTTCGGCGAACTGGCCAACACCAACATCAGCGGCACGGTCTACCTGGACCGTAATGATGATGGTGACCAGGACGGCGGCGAACCCGGCATTCCTGGCGTGACAGTCGTCATCCAAGGTGCAGGCCCGGATGGCGTGTTCGGCACCGGCGACGATCTGCCGCCGGTCACGCTGACCACCGATGCCAACGGCGACTACAGCTATGGCGGTGCGATCACCGGCCAGGATTACCGCATCGTCGAAACCCAGCCGACCGGCTTGGCCAATGGCCAGGAAAACACCAGCAACACCATCACGGTCACCAACCTGCCGGCTAGCGGTTCCACCGAAAACAACTTCGGCGAACTCGCTGCTTCTATCGCCGGTAATGTCTGGCTGGATGCCGACAACGACGGCGTGCGCGATGCAGGCGAGAACGGCATTGCCGGCGTCAGCGTCAGCCTGCCTGCGGGCACGGTCAATGCGCTGGGCAACCCGGTCACCGCGGCGGTCACCGATGCTAACGGCGACTATCGCTTCGTCGATCTGTTGGCCGGCAACTACACCGTCACCGAGCAGACCGCGCAGCCGGTGGTTGGCGGCGTGACCACGCTCAACGGCACCACACTGGTTGGCAACATCGGTGGCACGTCCACCGGAACCGCCACGCCTGTCGCCACGGTACCCAGTGCGGTATCGGGCATCGTGCTGCCGGCGGGAGAAGCATCGGTACAGAACAACTTCGGCGAAACGCTGGGTGTATCCGTCTCCGGTCGTGTGTTCTTCGACGGCAATAACGACGGTGCACAATCCGGCGTCAGCGAAACCGGCATCGCCGGTGTGACCATCAACTTGACGGGCACGGACGACACCGGCGCATCGGTATCGCTGAGCACCACCACCGACGCCAACGGTGACTTCGAATTCGAAGGCCTGCGTCCGGGCACCTATACGGTGACCGAACCGACGCAGCCGACCGGCACCAGCAACGGCATCACCACGCCTGGCAACGTTGGGGGCACGCCGTCCGGCACTGCCACGCCGATCACCACGGTGCCCAGCGTCATCAGCACCATTGATCTGACCACGCCGGGCAGTGCTTCGGTGGAGAACCTGTTCGGCGAAATTCCGCTCAACAGTGCCATCAGCGGCCGCGTGTGGCGCGATCTCGACAACGATGGCGTGATCGATCCGACCGAAGTAGGCATCGGCAGCGTCGTGGTCCGCCTGACCGGCACCGACCTGGCCGGCAATACGATCACGCGCGAAACCACCACGCAGCCCGATGGCAACTACGCGTTCACCGAGCTGCCGCCAGGCAACTACACCATCACCGAGCCTGAGCAGCCGACCGGTACGCTTAACGGCATCACGGTGGCGGGCACCGGTGGCGGCAACGTCACTTCGCCCACCACCACGCCTTCGGTGATCAGCAGCGTCACGCTGGGCGTGGGCGAGGAAGCCAGCAACAACAACTTCGGCGAGATTCCTGTCGGTTCGATTGCGGGCCGTGTCTACAACGATGCCAACAACAACGGCGTCATCGATTCGAACGAGCCGGGTATCGCGACGGTCGATGTCGTACTGACGGGCACCAACGATCTTGGTGAAACGGTGAGCGTAACAGTGCCCACCGATGCCGAAGGCCGTTACCGCTTCGAGAATCTGCGCCCGGGCACCTACACCGTGACCGAACCCACGCAGCCGACGCATACGCTCAACGGCATCACCACGGCAGGCAACATCGGTGGTACCACCACCGGCACTGCCACGCCGGTGGACACCACGCCTTCGGCGATCAGCGGCATCGTGCTGCCCATTGGTGGCGAGTCGGTGGAGAACAACTTCGGCGAGATCGGCGATTCGCCGGATCTGGTGGTCAGCAAGACCGCCACGCCGACCACATTCACCGTCAACAACATCGGCACCTACACGATCCACGTGCGCAACATCGGCCAGCAGCCGAGCAGCGGCGAGTACGTGGTGGAAGATCGTCTGCCCGCGGGCCTGACGCTGGCGGAAACGCCTGCGGGGAACGGTTGGATCTGCACCGGTGCGATAGGCGAGAGCCGCTTCCGTTGCGCCACCAGCAGCGTGATCGCCGCCGGTGCAACGCTTGCCGACTCCATCGTGGCGCGCGTGCGGGTTGCCGCATCGACGGCGGCGGCTTCGCCGGTCGACAACGCCGTGCTGGTGGAAGGCGGCGGCGAGAACGAGTTCCGCCGGCCGACGCCGCAGGAACGCTCCGACTTCGAAGGCAACCCGGGCGACCTGCCGGTCTGCGATCCGGCGATCACTCAGAACGCCTGTCGTCTACCCACGCCCGTGCAGCTGGCCGCTTCGGTATCCGGCACGGTGTGGTTCGACCAGGGCAGCGATATCGGCCTGATCGACGGTGGCGACCGCCGCCTGCCCAATTGGACCGTGGAAATCGTGGATGCCAACGGCCAGGTCGTGGCGACCACCACCACGGCACCGGACGGCAGCTACTCGGTGCCGGATTTGATTCCCGGCGTGCCGCTGGATATCCGTTTCCGTGATCCGTCTTCCGGCGTGATCTGGGGCTGGCCGGTCAGCGGCGAAACCGCTGGCGGCGCGCCGGCCCCTTGCGACGGTACCAACGCCATCAACAATGGCACCGCAAGTTCCTGCCGCAGCGGCGACGACGGCAGCACGCACTTGGCGGTGATCCTGGCGCCGGGTGCCAACCTGCCGCAGCAGAGCTTGCCGCTGAGTCCGGGCGGCGTGGTGTACGACGCCGTCACCCGTAATCCGGTGCCGGGTTCGCGCGTCACCTTGACGCCGGTAGGCACCTGCGCGGGCTATTCGCCGGAAGCGCATCTGCTCAATGCCGGTCTGGGTGGCTACAGCATCGAAGGCACTTCCGCGTCGATGACGGTGGGCACCGAAGGCTTCTATCAGTTCCTTATGTCGCCTTCGGCACCGGCTTCGTGCCGGTTCCAGATCGCGGTCACGCCGCCAGCCGGCTACAGCTTCCAGTCCGGGATGATTCCGGCGGAAACCTCGCCGCTGACGCCGCCGTCCACACCGGGTGTGAGTCACCCGGTGCAGACGAATGCGACCGCGCCGACCGCACCGGTCGGTACTGCCACCGCTTACTACCTGGAAGTGACGCTGGGTTCGGCGATTGCCGCACCCATCCATAACCACATCCCGCTGGATCCGCAGGTTGCGCCAGGGCTGGTCATCACCAAGACCGGCGACCGCAAGACGGTGGAAGTGGGCGACAGCATGGTCTACACCATCACCATCCGGCAGACCGCGGGCGCGGCGCTGGGCACGGTGAACGTGATCGATCGCCTGCCGCACGGCTTCACCTTCATCGAAGGCACCGCGCGCGTGGATGGCGCCGGTATCGCCGACCCGATCGGCAAGCCCGGTCCGACGCTGGTGTTCGACGTCGGCTCGCTCGCCGTCGGCGGTCAGAAGGTACTGAACTACCGCGTCCGTGTTGGCGTGGGTAGCCAGCAAGGCGACGGCATCAACCGCGCTCGCGCGCATGGCTGTTCGATCACCGGCGGCTGCGTGGATCCCAACACGCTGCTTCCGTACACCAACGGCGGCGTGGTGGCGTCCAACCCGGCCCAGTACCGCGTGATCGTCAGCGGCGGCGTGTTCACCGATGAAGGTTGCGTGCTGGGCAAGATCTTCGTGGACTGCAACGTCAACCACGTGCAGGACAGCGAGGAGCTCGGCATCCCCGGCGTGCGCATGTACTTCGAGGATGGCACCTGGCTGATCAGCGACTCGGAAGGCAAGTACAGCTACTGCGGTCTGCCGCCGAAGAGCCACACGCTGAAGGTGGATGCATCCACGCTGCCGGTCGGCTCGCGCCTGACCACCAGCAGCAACCGCAACTTGGGCGACGCCGACAGTCTCTTCATCGACTTGAAGAACGGCGAGCTGCACCGCGCCGACTTCATCGAGGGCAGTTGTTCCAACCCGGTCATTGAACAGGTCAAGGCACGCCGTACGCAGGGAGAGATACGCGCGCCGGAAACCGAAGCGGGGCAGAAGCCGTTGCGCTTCGAAAGCAAGGCGCCGCGCGCACCGCAGCAAGGCACCGACTCGGCCAACCAGCGTCCCATCGTGGACCCGAGGCCGACCGGCACCGAACAGGAAGGCAACAAGGAGGTGCAGCCATGAGCCGCATCTCCACGACGACTCCTTCCCTGACCAAAGCCAAGCCCATGCGTGCACTTCGTCTTTCCGTCACACCGCTTGCGTTGGCACTGTCGCTGGCGATGACGCCGGTTGCCGCGCAGAACGTCTCCGGCGATCAACGCTTCACGCCGGTGCTGGGGCAGGGCACGCCGCTGTTCCCGCAATCGCCGCAAACTCAGAACACCGGCTCGCAAGCGCTGTATGCGCAGCCGGGCAACGTCGACTATCGCGTCAACGCTGGCGTCGATCGTGTGGTGGTGGAAGTCGATCGTGACGGCGCACCCGCCGACGGCCAGTCGCCGGTGCACGTGGTGGTGCAGTTGTTCGGCGCCGACGGCAAGCCGATGACGGGCGAAGCGTTCGCCACCATCGAAAACTCCGGCGGCCGCATCAAGCTGCCCGACGGCCGCACCGACGAACTCGGCCCAGGCCACCTCGATGCCGACAAGGTCACGCCCGGCGTGCAGTTGCCGGTGCGCAATGGCCGTGCGGAATTCGATCTGCTGGCCCCGCACGATCCGCAAGACGTGCTGCTGCGCGTGACCTCGGGCGGACAGAGTGCCGAAGGCGTGGTCGGCTTCGTACCGGAAATGCGCGAGATGATCGCCACCGGTTTGATCGAAGGCGTCATCAACTTCCGCCGCAAAGGCAACCTGATCAACGGAACCCAGCAAGGTGATGGTTTCGAGCGCGAAATCCGCCGTTGGGAAAAGCAGTTCAACAACGGCAAGGCGAACGGTGCCGCGCGCGCTGCATTCTTCGTCAAAGGCCAGATCAAGGGCGAGTACCTGCTGACGGCAGCGTACGATTCGGACAAGGAAGTCCGCGCCCGCTTGCTGCGCGACATCCAGCCGGAAGAGTTCTACCCGGTCTATGGCGATGCGTCGCTGCGGGGCTTCGACGCGCGTTCGGCCGAACGCCTGTACGTGCGCGTGGACAAGGATCGCAGCTATCTGTTGTACGGCGACTTCCAGACCGGCGACAGCATCAGCACGCAGACCGGGGTTGATTTCGGTGAGCGCGCTTCGCAGCGTGTATTGGGCACCTACAACCGCACCGCCACCGGCCTGGGTTGGCATTTCGAAAACGAGCGCGTGCGCGGCAATGTCTTCGCCATCGAGGATTCGCTGCGCCAGGTGATCGAAGAACTGCCGGCGTCCGGCAGCGGTCCATATGGTTTGCGCAACAACGCGGTGCTGGAAGGCAGCGAGCGCGTGGAAGTGGTGGTGCGCGATCGCAACCAGCCTTCGCGCATCGTCTCGGTGCGGCCGCTGGGCCGGCTGGTGGACTACAGCTTCGAACCGTTCTCCGGTCGCATCCTGCTCAACAGCTTCCTGCCTTCGTTCGACAGCGATCTGAATCCGGTCTCGCTGCGCATCACCTACGAACTGGACCAGGGCACGGAGAAATTCCTGGTGCTGGGCGCGGACGCGCAGTTGCGCGTGGGCGAGAACGGCGAGATCGGCGGCTCCTATGTCGATGACCGCAATCCGTTCGCCGCCTTCGAAATGGGCAGCGCGAATGTCGGCTACCGCTTCGGGCCGAACACCTGGCTGGTCGCCGAAGCCGCGCGCACGCGCAGCGAAGTGAACACCAACTCCATCAACCAGTACGGCACGCCCGCGCTGGAAGGCCTCAGCGGCCTGGTGGAAGGCGACGCCTGGCGGGTGGAGTTCGGCCATGCCGGCAAGGACCTGGACTTCAAGTTGTTCGCGGGCCGTTCCGATCCGGAATTCAACAATCCGGCTTCGCCGCTGTACGGTGGCCGCGGCGAATACAGCTTGAACACGCGCTATCGCATCAACGAGCGCTTCGAGGTCTATGCGGAAGGGCTGCGCAGCGAAGACCGCAATCCCGAAGGCGGTGAACGCGACGCCGGCAGTGTGGGAACGCGTTTCAAGGCAACCGACAAGCTGACGCTGGACTTCGGCTACCGCGCTATTCGCGAAACCGTGGGGGCCTATTACACCTGGGCGACCAATAGCGGCTACGGAAATCTCGGCGGACTGTCCGGCGGCTACGCCACCGGCGCCGGCGGGGGTGTGCTGGGCTATGGCCAGCAACCATTGGATCCGCTGACCGGCCTGCCGATCATCAGCAGCGGCAATCCCAATGACGTGGGCAGCGGTTTGCCAGTGGGTACCGAGTTATCGTCGGACATGCTGCGCTTCGGCGTCGGCTACCGCGCCAACGATCGCCTGAGCCTCGGCGGTGAAGTGGAGCAGGACATCCACGGCGAAGACCGCAACCGCATCGCTTTGGGTGCGGACTATCAGCTGCGCGAACGCAGCCGCTTGTACGGCCGCTACGAAAAGCAGACCGGTATCAGCGGCGTCAACGGGCTGACCCAGGACGGACGCGAAGCCGACACGATGGCGTTCGGTGTGGACACCAGCTTCGTCAAGGACACGCAGTTGTTCTCCGAGTATCGCCTTCGCGACGCCATCAGCGGTCGCGATATACAGGCGGCGTCGGGCGTGCGCAACAACTGGGACATCCGCGAAGGCGTGCGCCTGAGTTCGTCGTTCGAACACACCAACGTCATCTCCGGCGATGTCGGCGACTCCACCGGCGCCGGACTGGCGTTGGACTACAGCGCCAACCCGCTGTGGCGCGGCACCATTCGCGTGGAGCACCGCATCTCGGACGATGTGACCGAAACGCCGACCGACGAGGGCTACAACACCACGCTGCTGCAGTTCCTCGCTGCCCGCAAGCTCAACCGCGACTGGACCGTACTGGCGCGCAACTACTTGTTGCGTACCGAATACGCCGCACGCGGCGACGTGCTGCAGGACCGGTTCCAGATCGGCGCGGCGTATCGCGACACCGATACCAACCGCGTCAACGCGCTGGCCCGTTACGAGTACAAGCTGGAGAAGGACGAGAGCGGCATGGACGGCTCCGGCTTCGGTTCCGACACCGGCCAGGACATCCGCACCAGCGCGCACATCATCTCCGCGCATGCCGACTGGCATCCGTCGCGGCCATGGTGGCTGACCGGCCGCGTGGCGGCGAAGTGGCAGAAGGACAGCTTCTTCTACGCCGATACCGGGCGCGTGAACGACGACTTCAACGCGGTGCTGCTGTCGGGCCGCGTGGTCTACGACATCACCGAGAACTGGGACATCGGCGTGCTGGCTTCGACCTTCCGTGGCCAGGACGGCGCCAACCAGTATGCGTTTGGTGTGGAAGTCGGTCGGTTGCTGCGGCAGAACCTGTGGTTGTCGGTGGGCTACAACGCCACCGGTTTCCGTGGCGACGAAGACCTGACCGGTTACGAGTACACCCAACAGGGCGGCTTTATCCGCCTGCGCTTCAAGTTCGATGAAGACCTTTTCCGTAGAGACGATGCCCGCTACCGCGATCCGGTGCGCTGAGGAATGCAGACCATGAAAAATACCAATATGAAGAATGCCAAGAAAATTCTCGGCATCGCCATCGCTGCCTCACTCGCCGTAGTAGCCGCCGCCAACGGCCAACAGACCACGCTGGCTCCGCAGGAGGCGCGCATCACCGACGAAGCGATCCATGCCGACCTGTCCGATTATGGACAGACGCAGGGCCGCATCCAGGCGCTGAACGACGGTGGCCGCCCGGTGCGCGACTATCACCTTTCCAAGGCGCAGTGCTGGCTGGACGTGTCCTTCCACGAATACACCCGCAACGACCGCAGCGACTTCCCGCAGGAGGCGTTGACCGAGTCGGAAAAGCTGATCGTGGGCATGGAGCAGGGCGTTACGCCACTGCCCACCGACACGCCACTGGTCAACGGTGCCGCACGCGTACGCGAGGATTTGTGGAAGCGCCTGGGCGCCATCCACGGCACGCCCGGTTTCGAATGTGCGCAGCAGGCCGTGGCTTGCGGTGAAGTGGAACTGGTGCATGCCGGCAACGAGTTGAACCAGCAGCAGTGGCGGCATTCCAAGCCCTATATCCAGATCGCCGAGGATTGGGTCAACGACGCCGAAGCGCTGGCGCGCCAGTGCGGCGCCGTTCCCGCCGCCGGTCCGCAGCCACCGCTCGCGCTGACCGCCAACGTGCTGTTCGAATTCGACCGCGACCAGAAAGGCGACATTCGCGCTTACTCGCTGCAGAGCCTGGATCAGGCACTTGCACGCATCCGCGAAGAAGGCCTGACGCTGACCGGCATTGAGCTGATCGGTCATGCCGACCGTCTGCAAGGACGCGGCCACGACTACAACCAGGGTTTGTCAGAACGCCGCGCCCGTACCGTGCGTGAGTTGCTGATCGCCCGCGGCGTGTCCGAGAGCCTGATCACCAACGCGTACCGTGGCGACACCGAGCAGGTGCAGCGCTGCGAAGGCGTCAAGCCTCAAGCGGCCCTGCGCGAATGCCTGATCCCGAACCGCCGGGTGGAAGTGAAGTTCAACGTTACGCGTTGAGATAGAAGCGGTGAGCGAGAAAGGTTCCGCTTTTGCCTCCCTCTTTAATAAAGGGGAATTGAGGGGGATTTGCTTCCGCTCTTTGTAGGAATGGTGCCGGCATGCCGGCACCATTCCTACAGGTGCCGCTATAACGTAGAGCGGAGCTTGCTCCGCTGCTTTTGCCTTTGCTTCTTCTTGCACCGAATCGAAGAGCAGCGGAGCAAGCTCCGCTCTACGCGATGCAATGCAGCCCTTGTGGGAGCGACGTGAGTCGCGACCGGGAACATCCACGTCGCGACTCACGTCGCTCCCACAGGGAATTACCTCGCGCCGCCACTCAACTCTTCAGCTTGTACCCCGTCCTGAAAATCCACCACACCGCGATCAGGCAGAGAATCAAGAACCCAATGATCGCCGCCAGGCTGATCACGACATTGACATCGGACACGCCGTAGAAGCTCCAGCGGAAGCCGCTGATCAGGTACACCACCGGATTGAACAGGGTGATCTTCTGCCACACCGGCGGCAGCATGTTGATCGAATAGAACGCGCCGCCTAGGAACGTCAGCGGCGTCACGATCATCAGCGGGATGACCTGCAACTTCTGAAAATCGTCGGCCCACAGGCCAATGATGAAACCGAACAGGCTGAAGGTCACCGCGGTCAGCAGCAGGAAGCACAACATCCAGAATGGATGCGCGATCTCGTAGGGCACGAATATCCGGGCGGTGACCAGGATCAGCACGCCCAGCATCAACGACTTGGTCGCCGCGGCGCCCACATAGCCGACTACCACTTCCACATACGACACCGGCGCCGACAACAGCTCATAGATGGTGCCGGCCCACTTGGGCATGTAGATGCCGAACGAGGCATTGGAAATGCTCTCGTTGAGCAGCGACAGCATGATCAGGCCCGGGATGATGAAAGCGCCGTAGCTGACGCCACCGATGTCACCCATCCGCGAACCGATCGCCGCGCCGAACACCACGAAGTACAGCGACGTCGAAAGTACAGGCGAGGCGATCGACTGGGTGATGGTGCGGAAGGTGCGCGCCATCTCGAAACGGTAGATGGCCTGGATCGCATACCAGTTCATGCGCGCGCCTCCTTGCCGTTGTGGGCATTGCCGTTATGAACCAGGTTGACGAAGATTTCCTCCAGCGAGCTTTCGCTGGAATGCAGATCCTTGAAGTCGATGCCCAGTTCGCCCAGCCGCTTCAGCAACGCGGCAATGCCGGTTTCTTCACTCTGCGCATCGAAGGTGTAGACCAGTGCATGGCCGTCGTCGGTCAGCTCCAGCGGTAGCGCGGACAATTCGCCGGGGATGTCTTGCAGCGGGTTGTGCAGCTGCAGCGTCAGCTGCTTCTTGCCCAGCTTGCGCATCAGTACATGCTTGTCTTCGACCACGATCAGCTCGCCCTTGTTGATCACACCAATGCGGTCGGCCATTTCCTCGGCCTCTTCGATGTAGTGCGTGGTCAGGATGATGGTCACGCCGTTCTCGCGCAGCTGGCGTACCATCTGCCACATGTCGCGCCGCAACTCGACGTCGACGCCGGCGGTGGGCTCGTCCAGGAACAGGATCTGCGGTTCATGCGCCAACGCCTTGGCGATCAGCACACGCCGCTTCATGCCGCCTGACAGCGCCATGATCTTGCTGTCCTTCTTGTCCCACAGCGACAGGTCGCGCAGCACTTTTTCCAGGTGGGCCGGATTGGGCGGCTTGCCGAACAGGCCGCGGCTGAATCTCACCGTGGCCCAGACGGTTTCGAACGCATCGGTGGACAGTTCCTGCGGCACCAGGCCGATCTTGCTGCGCGCCGCGCGATAGTCGCGAACGACATCGTGGCCGTCGGCCAGCACCGTCCCCTCGCTGGGATTGACGATGCCGCAGATGATGCTGATCAGCGTGGTCTTGCCGGCGCCATTAGGGCCGAGCAGGGCGAAGATCTCGCCGCGGCGGATATCCAGATCGACACGCTTGAGCGCCTGGAAACCGGACGCGTAAGTTTTGCTTAGCTGGTTGACGGAAATAATGGATTGCACGGCGCTCCTGCTTGGGTGCGATGAACCGCGTGAATCCTACCGGAGCCAGGCCGCTGCCGTTGTCCCGGATGCGGGAATATGAATCCCTGTGCGTGTACAGACGCGCTGCGGTGCGGCCGCGAAGACACTCCTACGGTCGGGGGCATGGCCCCGCCTACGTGGGTCGGCCCGCACGGCCTACGCGGTTGCACCGTAGTAGCCCGCTCTTCGTAGAGCGGCACCACGATTGCCGGCTGGGACGCCGCTTTCTTCCTGACTCCCAGGTTTCCAATGACGATACGGGGCGGTATTGATGACGTCGGCCCGAATAGGCGTCTTACGTACTTCCCGCTATGTGGCTGATGGTTGGTTCTCGATAGTGGCAAAGCCAGGCACAGCTCCAGCGCCAAGCGTGAGCAGCGCGCGCCCTAACGGGGCAGCGCCTACTTCAAAAGCCGAAACGACCGGCGCGAGAGAACGGCGGTGAAATGCTCATCTGACAGTCGCTCCACGCCTTCGCCGTCCTCTGTCGAGTAAATCGGCGCGGGCTCGTAGGCGGGTTCCACTTCGTTGCCGCCCCGCCGGATTGCATGGCGCGTCTGCTGCAGAATCTTGGCCGGAATCCCGGCATCCGAAACGACATCGATGCTTTGAGTACGAACGTTCATGGCGAACTCCAGTCAGGGAGATCTCAGCGCAGCGTCAGTGGTATCTCGTAACTGCGGTCACGGTACTTGCTGCGTTCATCGCGGCAATAGGCGCTGCCCATGGCGAACTTGCGGCAGATCGCCGGGCGTTGATCGTAGATGGTGCAATGCATGTGGATCGGGTCGACGGCAACGCACCAGCCATCCTCGCCGTGCGCCATGGTGTCCAATCCCGCGGCGGTGCGCTCGACCAGATGACGTGGAACTTTGTCGTCAGGCATCACCACCACCGTCAGCCGGCAGCAGACCGCATCGCAATGCGAGCATGACACTGCTGTATCGACGCGTTGGTCATCATCGCTTTCGTCGATGCTGAGGCGGGGATCGGAAACTTCGGTCATACATAACTCAACGTAGATATTTCAAGAGGCGGCCGCGAAAGGGGAGCGTGTCCTCTTCCTTGAATCGCAGCCGCTGCTCGGTGGAGACGAAACCAAGATCCGACATTGCGCGCGAGAACGCGCCGCTGTTGCCTCTGCCAGGATCGGTGATAAGCACTTCCATGCTCGGCTGCCCATGGCGCCGCACCAATGCGGCCAACAGACGCGCATGCCCGCGTTCGTAAAGCACGTCGCTGCCGATGATCAGGTCGAACAAACCCAGCGCTTCGTCCGGCCTTTCCCAACGCAAATCGCAGTACGGAATCGCAGGAAGGCCGTTCAACTCCGCGTTATCCATGAGAAACGACTCCGCCAGCGGGTGATGATCGCTGGCGGTGATGTCCGCACCGCGCCGCTGCAAAACCAGGCTGGCAAGTCCCAGTCCGCAGCCGATTTCCAAAACGCGCTTGCCGGCTATGTCGTGATGCGACATCTCGTCGGCCATGATCCTGCCCGCCGGCCACGCTTGGCCGAACAACGACCACAATGCCGAGGAAATACCCGCTTGATCCGCCGCGCCGTCCGGATCGGAAAACTGTTGCAGGTCTTTCAGTGCGCGGATTTGGAAATCGTGTCCGCCGATACGAATATCGAGCAAACGAGTGAGATAGGCCGACATCGGCGCTCCCGGGTGCATCGGCGTACTGCACGGCGATGATGCGGAAAGGAGCGAAACGGCGACGGAAACCGGCCGGGCGAAACGCATAATGAATATGTTGCTAGGGCATCGTACGCCCTAATGGCTGGTCATGCGAGAAATTCCTGCTTTTGGCCTGATTGTGAACGCTCATTCACGCCGCCCCACCTGCACCGGAAGTCCGCTTATTTGCGCCTAAATGGACGGGTTGACCCCGCATCGACTCCGAAAAGCGCATACTCGCTAAAACCGACCGGAGCAAGCCCATGATGAGAAGCCATATCGAGTGGTTCAAATTCCATCTGGGGAATCGTCAGAGCATTGGGCCGGCCACATTGCGTGCGCTGTGGTCCGACGCTTGCGATTCTTTCGACATCAGCGTGAATCGGCAGATGCACAGCATCGCCGGGCACACCACCGTTACCTATTCACTGTGCGCGTCGCCGCGGCTGCCTAATCCTAAAGTCGTCGAACTGCGCATGAGAAAGTTGCTGGAATCTTCCAACTACGCCTTCTCCATGACGGTGATCCACCATTGAACACGGCGCCGGGCCGAGCCCTCCCGGCCGTAAACGGGAGAAGGTAATGAGCTTCGATATCGGTATCGGTAAGTGCTGTGGAATCGCGGATGGCTACGTTGATGTCAGCCTTGACAGCGCGATGGTCAGCCGGTTGATTCCCACCCAGGGTTGGCGCAAATCGGGCTCCAGTACGCTGCGTTTGCCGTTGCGCCTGTGCAGTCAGAAAAGGCCGCCAGTCGTGGGGGATGAGGTGTATCTGCCGCAGGAAGTGCTTGCGAAAAGCCAGAAAGGTTCGTTGGACCTGCATGGCGACGGCAACTTCGCGTCAGTTGAACTGATGGCCCTCGTCAAGGATCTCGATCCACGCGCCATGAATCCGCCTGGCGTCAAACCGCGTTCTTCGCGCTGGTAAGCCGCGCTCCGCATCGGAAAGTTCGGTAGGTCGGCCTCACGCGGCCGACGCATGCCATGCAGGGAGCAACACGGCTGTAGGTGTAGGTGGAACGGCCCGTGCGCGCAGCGCACGCTGCGACAAACATCAAAAGCTCGCGGCGAGACGCCGCGCCTACTCTGCACTCTGACCAAGATGCTTTGGAGCAAAGTCGCTGGGTCCCGCGTTCGCCGGGATGACGATGTCATATCTCACGCAACATCTCTGCGACGCGCTTCAGGTTCGCTTGCTTTCATCCGTTTAAACGATCCGCAGAGAAAATAGCTTCATCATCCCGGCGAACGCCGGGACCCAGCGACCTGTGCTTGGTCCGCTACGGACATTAAGCGTCGGGCACAAAATCCAGCGTAGTACGTGTGCCGGTTCCAGCTTGCGCTGAAATATCCAGCGCCCAACCGAGGTGATTGCACAATCGGGAAATCAGTTCCAGCCCGATACCGCCGCCGCCGCGCCCTTCGCCGCGCGCCAGGCGCGTGTAGATAGCGCTGATCTCTTCCGGCGACATGCCATGGCCCGGATCTTCGATGATCACCTTTGCCGGCGTCTCCAGGCGAATCCGGATTTCACCACGGTCGCTATGCTCGATGGCGTTGCGCAGCAGGTTTCCGATGGCCGCCTGTACGATCATCATCGGCGCGAAGATTCCGCAAGCCGGCAGTTCGTCCAGTCTCAGTACCAGCACCTTGTCGCGGGTCAGATAGCGATGGTCCTCGACGATCTCCGGAAGTAGCTGATCCAGTGGCACCTGATCGCTGATATTGGCCAGCCGCGAAGGATCCTTGGCGAGTACCAACAGCAGCCCGATCAACTGTTCGACGTCTTGCGTGGTCCGCTTCACCCTTGTCATTTGCGCGCGTGCGGTAGCACCCAGGCCGGGTTGTTCGAGCGCCAGTTCGGCGGCGCCGGCGATCACCGCGATAGGCGTTCGTAGTTCGTGGCTGGCGCTGTCGATGAAGGCGCGTTCGCGTTCCACGAAGCGTTCATTGCGCCGAAGATAATCATTCAAGGCATCGGCGATGACCACCAGTTCGGAACTGGCATGAGTATCCAACGCCAACGTCTGGCCTTTCCGGTCCGGCTGCAATGCCATGATGCCGCCGGAAAGATCGCTTAGCGGTTTGACCGCCCGGCCCAGGCCCCAGGCGAAAACAGCGCCCAGGATTAGCACCAGGCCGGCCGCGCCCAACAGCATGTTATGGACGATGACCTCCTCGAATCCTTCGAACTCCGTGATGTCCATCGCCAGCGCGATTCGTCCACGTGGCGTGTCGTCAACCAGGACGACGCTCAACACGCCTTCCACAGGAACATCGTCGTGCAAGCCAGGACCCAGGCCTTCCAAGGTGGGCGGCACAGCGCTTTCGCAATTCAACGTGAACAGCCTGAGCGTGTCGGTGTCCTTCCAGCGATAACTGGAATCGTCCGATGCGCGGTGCAGGTAATAGTCCATTTCGGTCTTCAGCAGCGATTGCCAGACCATGCGCTCGGCATATTCATTGACGGCCATGCCGCCAAAAAACAGCGTGAGCGACAACGCGGCGACATAACCCAGCAGCCAGAACAACAGGCGGTTCTTTAGGCTGAGCTTACGCATCGCCGTGCTTGGCCTCGGCGTGTGTGCCGTCGGAGTGAGTGCCCTCGGCGTGCGTGGCGAGCCGGTAGCCCACGCGCGGCAACGTCTGGATCAGCTTGACTGGGAAGGGGCCATCCACGCTGCGGCGTAGTTCGTAGATATGCGAGCGCAGCATGTCGCCGTCCGGCGGACTGTCGCCCCACAACGCATATTCCAGACGCTCACGGGTGACCGCGCCCGGACTAGCCTGCATCAGCACTTCCAGCAATTTGCGGCAGGCGGGATACAGATGCAGCGGCTTGCCCGCACGACTGGCTTCCAGTGTGGCCAGATCCAGGCGCAGGTCATGCACTTCCAGCACGCGTGCACGGCCGCGGCCTTTGGCGCGTGTGACCAGCGCTTCCAGCCGTACTTCCAGCTCGGGCAATGCAAAGGGCTTGGTCAGATAATCGTCGGCTCCCGCGCGAAAGCCGGCGATCTTGTCGGGCAATTCGTCGCGCGCGGTAAGCATGATCACCGGCACATCGGAGACATGTTCTTCGCGTAGTTTGCGCAGCACTTCCGGGCCGTCCATGCGCGGCAGCATCCAATCCAGCACGACGGCATCGTAGGTTTGCATAGTGGCCAAGTGCAGGCCGGTGATGCCGTCTGGCGCGGCATCGAGCGTATGGCCGCGTGCTTCGAAATAGTCGAAGAGATTGGCGACCAGATTCCGGTTGTCTTCAACGACGAGCAGCCGCATGGCAAAGATCCAATGTTGACTCGACAGCATGGCAATGGTCACGTCGGAAACCTGTCGGAACCCGGCCGAACCTGACGGGACGTTTCCCGGGATTCTCCCACGTCGCCAACGCCAAGATGCGGGTAAGTTTTTAGCCAGGCACTGCCCGAATTCTGCTCTCGGATAAACGTCGATCCGATTTAACGCATCGCCAACTTCGCTCCGACCGCTCTCCGACAGACGCGCCTGGAGCATGCCGCGTCGATGAAACGGAGCCGATGTGGCCGCCGTCGAGGTGCGAAGCGATGGCCCTGCGAAGCGTTTCGGAGATGTTGGTCAACGATGGCGAAAGTGGCGGCATACCGACGACAGCTAATCAGCTCCGGTGGCTGGCGAATCATCTGCTGTACCCGGGACTGGCCTTTGCCGTGGCGGTCACGTGGCTGGGTCCGTTGCATGGCGATCTATGGTTTGCCGATCAGCTCTATACCACCGAAGGACATGCATGGTCGTTGCATAGCCACTTTGTCACCGAGCATCTGCTCCATGTCGGCGGAAGGCATTTGAGTGCGGTTGTCTGGTTGGGCGTCCTGCTTGCGTGGATGGCGTCGTGGCGTGCGCCAGCGCTGCGCCCATGGCGGAAACCGCTGCTGTACTTGTGGGTATCGGTGTTGTTGTCGACCGCACTGGTCAGCGTGATCAAGAGGGAATCAGGCCTGGACTGTCCCTGGGACCTGCTGCGCTATGGCGGTGATCGCCCGTACTTCGGCTGGTTCTCCACACGTCCAGCGTGGATGCCGCCTGCGTCCTGCTTTCCGGCCGGACATGCGGGCGCGGGCTATGCGTGGATCGCGCTGTACTTCTTTTTCCTGGACCGACGACCTGCCTGGCGCTGGCGAGGACTGGCGATAGGCCTGATTGCCGGCGCGACTTTCGGTATCGCGCAACAGCTGCGAGGTGCACATTTCTTTTCCCATGATCTGTGGACGCTGATGATCTGCTGGTCTACGGCGCTCCTGCTCCATGTGGGCATGCTGCAGGTAGGCACGGGCGCGTCAGGCCGTGCCGGCGTTGTTGCAGTCATTGATAACGCATCCGAAACGTCGACTATTCCCGCGTCGGGCCCGGCTGCGCCGGGAAACGCGCGATGAGCGCCTGGCCGGCATCCGCGCAAGCCCGACGGTACGTTGCCAACCATTGGCAGGCGTGGCGGAGCTTCCGCCCGGAAATGAGCTTGGAATCGCTGATTCTGTTGACCAGCGTGTTCTTCAGCGTTTTCAGCAATCTGTCTTTCTGGCAGCGGGCAGTACCCGATCCAGTGGCGGCATGGAAGTTCGCTCTTTCCCTGTTCCTGGTGGTGACCTCTCTGCACGCCTTTCTGCTGGGACTGGTGGCGAACCGCTGGATCGCCAAGCCATTGCTGTCGCTGCTGCTGTTGGTCACATCCGTCGCCGCGTACTACATGCACGCATACGGCATCTATCTGGATACGGACATGATGCGCAATGTGTTGCAGACCGACGGCCGGGAATCCAGCGAACTGCTATCGGCGGGTTTGATGCTGCCAATCTTGTCGGCCATGGTGCCGATCGCGTTGTTGTGGCGTGTCCGTATCCGCCGGCGGAAAATAATCCGGGCGCTGGGAATCCGCATCGCGTTCCTCTGCGGTCTACTACTGTCGGGTGCCGCGGGGGCATTGTTGTCGTTTCAGGACCTTTCCTCGCTGATACGCAATCAGCGGGAAGTGCGCTACCTGGTTACTCCCGCCAACTATCTTGTTTCACTGTTGCAGGTGCTGCTGGCCGATCCGCCGGGCCTGAAGCCGCCACGGCTACCGATAGGAACCGATGCGCGCCTGCTTCCCGCCAAGGCCGGCGAAAAATCGCGGCTGCTGGTGGTCGTGATAGGCGAGACTGCGCGTGCCAAGAACTGGGGTTTGAATGGTTATGAGCGCAACACCACTCCGGAGCTGGCACAAGCGGGTGTCATCAATTTTTCCGATGTGACCTCCTGTGGCAGCAGCACCGAGGTGTCGTTGCCTTGCATGTTTTCGCCGTACGGTCGCCATAACTACGATCGCAAGCAGATCGAGCGCCACCAATCCGTGTTGCATGTGCTGCAGCGCGCCGGCATTCCTGTCCTGTGGCGCGACAATCAATCGGGATGTAAGGGCATATGCGAGGGGCTGCCTTTTGACCGGCTGACCGACGCCAAGAACACGGCTCTATGCAATGACCAGCGGTGCCTGGACGAGATTCTCATCCAGGACTTGGAAGCGCGAATTCACCCAGGTGCCGGCGACCGGATCGTGGTCCTGCACCAACTGGGCAACCATGGCCCCAGCTATTTCGAACGCTACCCTGCACGCTTCCGAAAGTTCACGCCTGCCTGCGAAACGCCCGAACTCGGAAAATGCAGTCGCGAACAGATCGTCAACGCCTACGACAACGCGCTGCTCTATACCGACCATTTCCTTGCCACCACTATCGGCCGGCTCAAGGGGGTGCAGGGCTACGACACTGCGATGATCTATGTGTCCGATCATGGTGAATCGCTAGGCGAGAATGGGTTGTATCTGCATGGCGTGCCCTATGCCATCGCTCCTCGCGAACAGACGAGAGTGCCGATGGTGATGTGGTTCTCGCCGGATTTCGCGCGCGACAACCACCTTGATGTAGGCTGCCTGCGCCGGCGAGCAGCCAAGCCGGCCAGCCACGATTATTTGTTCTCGTCGCTGCTAGGCCTGATGCGGGTCGAAACGTCCGTTTACGATCGGTCCTGGGATCTGTTTGCGCAGTGCAGGAGCGCGGCGGGCTAGGGCGAACGGCCACCTTGGTATTCATCCTGCAAAGGAGAGCCTTAGGGGCGCGAGTTCTTCGCTGCTATCGCGATCTGACGGCAAGAGTTCGCGGCGGGACGCCGCTCCGCGCCCCGATAGCCGTTCAGCGAACACGATCAAGAACGCGCCGCAGCGCGTCTGGATGGCGAACAAGAAGTTTCAATCGTCTTTGGCTTTATTGCGATCGGAACGAAAAGCTCGCGGCGGGGACGCCGCTCCTACAAGAGCAAACACCCATGACCTGTAGGAGCGCCGTCCCCGGCGCGAGCTCTTGCTTTATCGAATCGCCAGGGAAAAAGCTCGCGGCGGGACGCCGCTCCGCGCCCCGATAGCCGTTCAGCGAACACGATCAAGAACGCGCCGCAGCGCGTCTGGATGGCGAACGGTGGGCTTCAATCCCTTTTCTTTTCCGCGCGATCTGATGGCAAGAGCTCGCGGCGGGACGCCGCTCCTTCCTATAAAGTTGCTGAATCCAGGAACGCCTGCAACGCTGGCGAACGCGGACGGTTGGCAAGTTCCAGGCGGAACAGCGGTCGCATCAAGTCACCATTGCCCTCCAGTTTGAGTTTGCGCAAACGGCCGATGGCGATCAGGTCCTCCGCCACCACCGCGGGTAGTACCGCCACACCAGCACCGGCGGCGACTGCTCTGGCGATCGCTTCGTTGCTGCCGATCTCGACCCACGTCTGGGGGGCGATTCCGTGCGCTTCGAGCAGTGATTGGGTCACTTGCCGCGTACCCGATCCAGGTTCGCGCAACAGCCAGGTCTGCTTGCTCAGCTCGGCTGCTGTCGGACGGCGTTTGGCGCCCAACGACGAATCATGAGCAACGACCAGCAACAGCGCTTCGCTTTTCCATCGGCTGGCTTCAATTCTCGCGTCGTCCACGGCGCCTTCGACGAACCCCGCATCGATACGGCCATCGACGATCGCGTGGCCGATTTCGCCGGTATTGGCAACCGTCAGGTCGAACTCGATGCCTGGATGCTGTCGTACGAACTGAGCGATGCAGGCGGGTAGCCAATAGCCGGCCACGGTGGTGCTGGCGCCAATCCGCAGGCGGCCTTTGCGCAGTTCGATGCGGTCACGGATGTCTTCCATGGCGATGCGTTCCATGGCGAAGATGCCGCGCGCGTGTTCATACAAGGCTTGCCCGCTATCGGTCAGCTGCACGCCGCGCTGGCCCTTCGCGCCGGATCCGCGCTCGATCAGCGGCAGGTCCAGCTGGTTCTCCAACTCCCGCACGCCCTTGGAAACCGCGGATTGGGTCACGTGCAGTGCGTCGCCGGCGCGGGAAAAGCTCCGGTGCTCTACCACCGTCAGGAACATTCGCAGCAGATGCAGATTCATTACCATGAGTAAAACTCATGCATATGTGAAATATATGCCTTGGACTCATTGTAGCGCTCGGGCTAACTTGGGTGCTTCGTTTTGTCGGCTCCACGTATGCGTCCGGTTTCATCGCCCCGTGCCTGGCCTTGGACTGTCCGGCCCGCCCCGTTCTGGTGGGGACTGGCCGCCGTCGGCGCTATCGCCGCATTGGCGATGATGCTGGCACGGATGCCTTGGGCCCAGGGAGCAGGGCTCAGCGCTCTGACCTTGGCCATTTTGTTGGGCATTGGGCTCGGCAACACCTTGTTTCCTTCGGTTGCGGATCGCACCGCTGCTGGCGTGGATTTCTCGAAGAGCACGCTACTTCGCCTAGGCATCGTGCTGTACGGTTTTCGCATCACATTCCAGCAGATTGCCGAGGTAGGCATGGCCGGGCTGGTGATCGACATGGTGGTGGTGGCATCCATCTTCGGCTTGGCCGTCGGCCTGGGCACTCGCGTATTCAAGCTGGACCGTGAGACTTCGATGCTGATCGGCGCCGGTAGCGCTATCTGTGGCGCGGCGGCGGTCATGGCGGCCGAGCCGGTAGTGCGCGCACAGGCGCACAAGGTGTCGGTCGCCGTTGCCACCGTGGTGGTGTTCGGCACGGTCGGCATGTTCCTGTACCCCGTGCTCTATCCGTATCTGGGTTTCAGCGAACACGCGTATGGCGTGTTCGCCGGCTCGACGATCCACGAAGTGGCGCAGGTAGTGGTGGCAGGCAAGGCGATCAGCGAAACGGCCGCGTCCGCCGCTGTCATCGAGAAGATGTTGCGGGTGATGCTGCTGGCGCCGTTCCTGCTGCTGTTGTCATCGCACCTTCGTCGCAGTACCGACAGCGCGAATGAATCTTCGACTGGCGCAGCAAAGATCTGCATTCCATGGTTCGCCGTGCTGTTCATTGCAGTCAGCGCATTCAATTCGCTGCATCTACTGCCGGAGGCTTGGGTAGCATGCATTGTCCAGATCGACACAGTGCTGCTGGCGACGGCAATGGCGGCGCTCGGACTGCGCACCCAGGTAAGCGCGATTCGCCAGGCTGGCATGAAGCCATTGCTGTTGGCCGCGGTGCTGTTCTGCATCCTGGTGGGTGGAGGTTGGGCATTGAATGCGGGTGTGAATTCGCTGCTGTAGCGAGAACTTGATGGCGGCGCTGGAACCTGAGAAACAACTGCATCGCAATGAGTTACATGGCGGCAAAGCTCCGATGAAAGCGAGCGACGCCTTCGCTGGCAGAATGGGTACGAAACTTCCGGGGTGAAGTTCGTTGGCGTTGCCTCTGGGTAAGTCTGTCGGGGCATTTTCCAGCTCTTGCAGGAGTGGCCTCCTGGCCGCGAACTCTTCCTCGCGATCGGACAAAGGCACGGGTCGCGCCAGGGCGCGCTCATGCGTACCCGTTGGCCTTGCAAATCGATGTTTAGAACTCGCCGCTTCCGCGGACACGAATAATCGAGTTTCGTACTTGTTGCATAGGCGTGCGCCCGGCTGCTGGGCAAACTGCCGGCCACCACAGCTCGTATGGGCCGCAGGAAAACCGCCATGACCAACGTGTTCGCTTTGCGTTCTCTTCGCGAGCCTCGACTATCCGCGGCTCCGGCGCGCCCGGCCGGCGTAAAAACAAAGGCCGAGGCCAAGCTCGCTGCGCTGCTGCGGGATGCCTGCCACCAGGATGGTGCAATCCTCCACCCATTGTTGGCCAAGTTGCTGGCCGCGCATATGCGCAGCCACCACTTGGATGCAAGCGCCAACGGGGAAATCCGCGATGTCCTGGACGAGATCCAGCTGATGGTTTGCCTGGAGATCGAAAGGCAGGGGCTGCGCTATGGGGATGAGTCAATTCCAAGCTGCCAGCCGTCCAGCTTCGCGCGCACATAAATCATCCTGGATTCCCATGCAGCGTTGTCAGCTCACCTATCATCTGCTCGAAAAGTTCAGTGTGGTTACTCCAGGCGTGAATCTGCAGCGTTTGGAAATGAAAAGCTATCCGTGCCAGGACGTCCTGGCACGAATGGAGGAACTGCAAATGGCGGGGTTGATGGATGTCGTGTCGGCATCCGACAAACTGCGCAAGCCATACAGTGGTGCCATAGTCGGGCTGACCGAAGCAGGCGCGGCCCTGCTGGCCAAGATGCGAGATCAACCGCCGCAGACCTAGCCGCATTGCGGAAAACTCGTCGTGCTGGAGCGCTCCTGTAGGAATGCCGTCTCCGACGCGAAGTGTTGTTTGTCTGGTCGTTGAGGGGAGCTCGCGGCGGATACGCCGCTCCGCGCTGCGGTAGCCATTCAGTGCGCACACCATCAAGAACGCACCGCAGCGCGTCAGGATGGCGAACAGGCGGCCTCGCAATATGCATGCGTCGGCAACGGGGGGCTGACCTACGTCCGTCAACCCTTCGTAGGAGCGCCGTCCCGGCGTGAGCTTTTGCTTTGTTCGGCCGCTGAAGGAAGAGCTCGCGGCGAGACGCCGCTCCGCGCCCCGGTAGCCGTTCAGTGCACACGATCAAGAACGCGCCGCAGCGCGACCGGATGGCTAACAGATAGGCTTCAATCGTTTTTGGGAGAAAGGTAAGGCAAGCCGCGTAGGAGCCGTGACGCTCGCTCCCATTCCTTTATCGCCACTGAGCCGATCGTGATAGTGACGAAATTTCGATCTATCTCGATGGGCCCCTTGCGAGCGGTTTCCTATAGTGCGTCTCATGCGATCGGATGCCTGTATCGGCTTCCGGATTCAAGCACGCCATGCCACGGCCGAACGCCAGTGGCACTTACTCACTTCCGGAAACTGAGCCATGAACACAGCCATCACATCGACCAACTCCGCTCCGCAGCTATGGAACACGCGCTACGGCACGATCAATGCATTGCCTGTGGACGACACCATCGCCCGGTCGCTTCGCCAGTATGGGGAGTGGATTGAGCAGGAACTGGATCTCCTGAGCACCATGCTGATGGAAGGCCAGAGCGTGGTCGAATTTGGCGGCGAGTACGGCGCACATACGCTTTGGCTCGCGCGGGCTACCGGTGCTGCAGGAGAGGTGCATGTAATCGAACCGCGCCGGCTCGCCATGCAGCAGTTATGTGCCAATCTGGCGCTCAACGGCCTGAGCAACGTGCATACGCATTCCGTCTGGCTGGGCCGTTCGCCAGGCCGGAACGAACTCGCCGCGCTAATGCCCGATATCCAGCATGGTGCGGCCGGTGGTGAACAAATCCGCATCGCCACGTTGGACGACCTGGCGTTGAGTGCGCTCCATCTGCTGAAGATCAACCTGCCGGGGACGCTGTCGGCGACGCTCGACGGTGGCGGAGAAACCCTGCGCCGCACGCGGCCCTGCCTATATTTCCGTCTGGGTTCTCAAGACGCCGCCGAGGCGGAGATCAAGCAGGTGAAAGATCTCGGCTATCGCTGCTGGTCGCACCTGCCGTACCTGCACAGCCCGCGCAACTATGCCGGCAGCGCGGCGGTCAACCTATTCCCGGGACGCGTGCATCAGAACGTCGTGGCCGCGCCGGTCGAATCGTCCATGGACTTCGAAGAACTCATCGAGCTCTGACGAAGCGGCGGAACGGCCATTCCCCAGTTTGCGCCGCCCTCCTCACTGCCTGTTTCGCTCATGATCGCGTAGGGATATGTCCAAACGTCCATCCAACGGTTCGCCGATGCCGTCTTCGTCGAACAGCATCCTGCCGGCGTGGGCGGTATTGATCGTGTTTGCTATTGCGATCAATGCCTGCGCGATGCAGGCGCCGTCGCAGAGGCCATCGTCTGGATCCATGCCGATAGGAAAATCGATGGACGCGGCAACCGCGGCCATCGACTCAGCCCAGCCGGCCGAATCAATCCGGCCGATCGATATTGCATTGGGCGCAGCCAGGTCGAACGAACCGACGTTCAAGGAAACCACGTCGGCGAATGACGATGTTCGCTCCCAGCCATCCATGGCCGGGAGCGAGAGCTCGTACTCGCTGCCACTTTCTGCCGAGGGGGATGAGCCGTCCACATCAGCCAAGGTTGTGTTAAATACCGACGTTGACACCGCCACCGCCACCGCCACCGCGCCAGCAACGGCATACGCATCGAAGAGTTGGGAATTCTGGGCGGCAATTGCGCTTGCGCTGGTCGCAATAGCGAGCTTCTGGAGTGCCTTGATAGGGCGTCGTACCCAGCGGGCGAGCTTCCACCCAAAGAAAACCGTGCAACTGGCGCGGACCTCGCCGATGGATGCGGCCGCCGTTACTGATGCATCTGGCGGTGAGATACCTTTGGTGCTTGCGCAGGAAGTAGATGCGTTCGCCGAAAAGGCGAGATCAGCAGCTGCGCCGGAGCCGATGGCGGTCGAGCCCATGGTTGTGCCATCGCAAAGAGCGCGGCCTGAAGATGATCCGGTAACGCCCGCATTGGATTTATCCGGTGTGCATTGGATACCGAAGGTGACACAGGTGCCGGCACTGGAAGCGAATCTCTGCATTGATCCCATTCCGGTTACGCTCACAACCACGACGGCCGCCGCCCCTGCTTCTTCCGCAGCGGTCCCTATTGTCGTCAAGCCACTGGAAGCGGATGAAGCACTCAAGGTCGCCAAGCAGAAGCTGTCGGCCGGCAAGCCGCAGGAGGCGTTGCGCGAACTGGCCCCGGTGATGGAGCGAGACGATGCGCCCGCCGATGTCTGGGCGGTCGCTGGCTGGGCATGGTGGAAGTTGGCGCAGGAAGGTGGTGATCCGGGGAGCTATGCCGAAGCGGCCGCTGCTTTCGAGCAAGCGTTGCGACGCGACCCACAACGTGGCGAGATGTCCAGTTGCATCGCGCGTTGCCTGCTGCTGCAAGCCGGTGGCGAACCTGTGTCGGTACGTGCATCGTTGCTCGATCGCGCCATCGCCAACTTCAAGAACGCTGTCGACGCGCAGCACGCACCAGGGCCCAAGCTGTTGATCGACTGGGGCGATGCCTTGTTCCAGCGCGCTACGTTGATGGATGCTACCGAATATCCATCTCGGAGCGTGGAGCTGTTGAAAGCCGCCGAAGTGGCACTGCGGCAGGCGGTCACTGCTGGCGACGGATCGGCAGGCAATGCGGTCTGGCTGCTGCATCAGGTGCTGCGCGTCCGCGCCGATACGCTGCCGGCGCGAGAGGCCGATGCATTGCTTATGGACGCCGATGCGCTGCTGCTGGCCGGCGCCTCTGCCGCCGCGGAACCACAACGTCCATTGTGGCTGGCTGCCCGGATTGAAAACGGTTTGGCCTGGGCCGATCGCGCCAATGCCGCCGATCGCCTGCTTAGGCTTCGCTCACTGCGCGAGCAGCATCACGCGATGCTTGATGGCGATGAAGCGCCGCCGTTATGTCTGCTTGCCTGGGTGGAGCTGCTCGGTCGCGAGGCGGCGCTGCTGCGAGGCGCAGGCGCCCGCGCGAAGCTGGAAGAAGGCGCAGCCGTATTACGGCGCTTGAAGGTCGCGTTGCCCGGCGATCTGCGTGTGCCTGTGACGCATGCACGCCTCCTACGCATGCGTGCTCACCATGAGCGCGGCGGCACCCGCCTGGCGACCTTGAGCGAAGCCGCTGCCCAGCTTGCGCCTCTGCTGGCTCGCGAAGACGCAACTGAATTGCGTCTGGAAAGCGCGCGCATTGCGTTGGAGCAGGCCGCAATGCTGCCTGCGACTGAAGCGACGCCATACTATGCGGCCGCTTCGGCTCTGGCCGAGCCACTGCTGGCGAGCCACTGGTCGAACGCCGCCCTGCATTGCCTGTTGGAAGCACGATTGGGGGGCGACCCTAACGCTGTCGAGGCTGAGTTAGCGGCGCATCTTTTCGCGGTTGCCGAACACGATCCAGCCGCGCGCCTCCTGATTGCTGAGTCCGCGGAGCGTGCTGGCGATGCACGTGCCGCCAGCGCCCATCGAGAAGCAGCGATGCGTCCAAGCCACGCGCGTGATCCGCGTGGGTTGCAGCGGTGGCACTAGCGCGTTTTCTTGGCGGAGAAAGAGGCAGCAATCAGGGTAGTGAGCTAGATCCGCACCGAATGTCCAGGGTCGGTAGCAAGCGTCATCCCGGCGTAGGCCGGGACCCAGCGCCTCACACGCGAGATAGCAGAAGCCACATGGCTTCCGAAGAAGGCCTTTATGGCTTTGGGATGGCGCCTTTGCAGGAGCGGCGTCCTCGCCGCGAGCTCTTTCCTCAACGACCAGACAAAGCAAAAGCTCGCGCCGGGGACGGCGCTCCTACCTGGGTCTTTGTTACGCAGATCATCAAGTGACAGGCTTGAAGGCAAGTCACTTCCAGAGTGACATGCCCATGAGCTCGCAAGTCGACTTTTCGAACAATCTCCATTCTCATCTCCATATAAGTCGCTGTATTGATACCGCCGATGTCGCCTGTAGATGAGGGGAACCAATGCGGTGTGCGCCTGCGCTTCAAATTGCGATTCTGGACGACGATGAAGTACTTCGGGAGCAGGTTCTTCTGCCAAAGCTGACGGACTTTGGATTCGATGTTGCTGGACTTGCGACGACATTCGATCTGCACCGCCATCTGAAAAAGCGCCAGCCGGATATGCTGGTGTTGAACGTCGAATTGCCGGATGGCAGCGGTTTTGAGCTGGCCAAACGCCTGCGGCGGGAACGCCCCCAGATGGGATTGATCATGCTGACGGGTCAGCCGGAATGTGCCGACGAAGTGCGTGCCTTGATCAGCGGAGCCGACGCTTGCGTCTCCAAGCCGATCCGCATGGCGCTGCTTGCAGCGACGCTGCACAGCGTTGCCAGGCGACTGCGGTCATCTGAAGCATACGCAGCGCCCGAGAGCCGATGGCATTTGCGGAGTGATGGATGGTGCCTGGCGTCTCCCGCGGGACGTTCCATCGGCCTGACCAGAAGCGAACGGCGTCTGGTCCAGCGGCTGGTCAGTTCGGAGGGCAGCGTGGTATCCAGGACCAAGCTGGTCGAGGAGTTGACTGACGATATCTTCGACTACGACATGCACCGGCTCGATTCCATCGTCCACCGATTGCGGCGCAAGGTGATGAGAGCATGTGCCGTCGAGCTTCCGCTGTCATCGGTGCGTGGAGAGGGGTACTGCTGGACGGCGTAGTCGATTTGTATCAGCTGAGATCCATGCTGAAAAATAAGTCGAGGGGAATGCCGACAGGAGCGCCGTAAATCCATGTAGGAGCGCCGTCTCGGCGCGAGCTTTTTGCCTTTTCTTCCCGCCGCAGGAGAGCTCGCGGCGGGACGCCGCTCCGCGCCCCGATGGCGGTTCGGCGCGCGCGATCAAGAGCGCGCCGCAGCGCGTCGGGGTGGCGAACAACAGGCGGGCTCAACTGCTCCTGGCATTGTTGCGAAATGACGGAAAGAGCTCGCGGCGGGACGCCGCTCCTACAAGAGCAAGGCCACCTATGAGAACGAAGCGAACACGCAAGACGGAGACCATGTAGGAGCGCCGTCTCGGCGCGAGCTTTTGCCTTTTCTTCCCGCCGCGGAGAGAGCTCGCGGCGGGACGCCGCATCTACAAGAGCACGGTCGTGATCCATCGTCTCAATGAAGCGACTCTTCCTGCTGCTTCAATCACGCGCAATGCCGGTGAGATAGCGGTGATGCAGCAGTGACATAGCGTGCGTGACAGTCTGATGAATGAGAAATAACTTCGCTGCTTCACTGCTGCAGCGACTCTCGCATGCCGCAGCCCCATCAAACGAGTAAAGCGCGGCATTGCCCTGACTGTTCGAACGCGAACAGACGCAAGCTGATCTTTGCTCTTCGACCCAGGAGAGATGATGAACAAGATTTTCCGTCTTGTGTGGAGCAATGCGCTGCAGCAGTTGGTGGTTGCTTCCGAATTTGCGTCGGCCAAAGGAAAAAGTAGCAGCAAGCGTCGTGTAGCGATCGCGTGCTCTGCAGTGAGCTTGTTCTTCGCATTGCCGGCGATTTCAGCGGAGAGTCCGGATCTCACGAATTCGCAAACCAGCCGCGTGTCCTGTGAGGTGCTGGAGGGAGAGGCTGAGATGACCGACTGTCCGATGTCAGTGGAGGACAATCTGGCCACGGCTTCAATACCCGTTCCGGACAATGACCTTTACCTCAAGATCAGCCCGAGCCAATCCGGAGCGATCGAAGCCAGCATAGACGGAGACAACAGTATTGCCTTGGGGTCTGGCAGCGCTGTCGTTGGAGATCACAGCACGACGGTCGGAAACGGCAGTGTTGTCGAGGGACTCGGCAGCGCAGCGTTCGGTGCCAATGCGGTCACGCTCGGCGACGCGAGTACCGCCATAGGCACGAACTCGCTTGCTTTTGGTTTCGGGAACACCGCGCTTGGCGCGTCATCGGAGGTTGTTGCCGAGCAAGCCGGCACCGCACTGGGCGCGGATAGTTCCGTCGAAGGCAACGGTGGCACGGCGGTGGGCGCGATGGCGTCGACTCACGGCCCCGGCAGCGTCGCGGTCGGATACAGGAGTGGGACCGGAACGGATGCCGAGGCCGCCGTGGCAGTCGGCGCTTTTTCCGGCGCGGGGAATTTCGGCGTGGCGTTGGGTGGTTACTCAGTGGCCTTGACTGACGCCGTGGCCGCCGGCGCCTTCAGTCAGGCGATCGGAAGTGGTAGCACCAGCCTGGGTGCATTCAGTACCGCTGTGGGCAACCATGGCGTGGCGCTTGGCCGTTATGCCGCCGCCTGGAGCGAAGGTGCGATAGCGATCGGCGGCTCGGCTGAGTGGGTCGACCATGACGGAGATGGCTTGCCCGACATCGGCGAGACGACCTATGCCGAAGGCGACGGCGCCATCGCGTTGGGAAGCATGGCCGGTGCTCTTGGCGATGGCGCGCAGGCGCTCGGTGCCGGTGCTGTGGCGCTCGGCGACCACGCAACGGCGAGCGGTGCGATGAGCACAGCCGCTAGCGATTCCAGCACGGCCACTGGCGCCTACAGTTCGGCCAATGGCGTGGAAAGCAGTGCTTATGGCTATCAGGCTTTGGCAGACGCCGATTACAGCGTCGCGGTAGGTAGCGGCAGTGTGGCATTCGGCGAAGGCGCCTCCGCGTTCGGCACAGGCGCCGCCGCGATTGGCGACTATAGCCATGCAGGCGGCTATGGCGCGGTTGCCGAAGGCGATGGCAGTGTGGCATTCGGCACCGGCGCGACGGCAGCGGGGCTGGCCAGCTTTGTCGGTGGCAGCAATGCCCAGGCCAATGGCAACAACAGTGTGGCGCTAGGCGAAAGAAGTACCGCGAACGGAACGAAAAGCGTATCGATAGGTTCCGAATCGCAGAGCAATGGGTTGCACGCCATCTCCATTGGTGGAAGGTCGTTGGCCGATGCTCCGTTTTCGATTGCGATAGGCTCCGGTGCCCACACCGGTGATCGCCGGGCTATCGCGATCGGAGCCGGCGCGTCAGCAGCCGGTGGTGACTCCATTGCATTGGGTACGGCGGCGGAAGCCGGTGATGATGCGGTTGCCATCGGCCGCGGCGCAGTTGCCGGTCGATGGGTATATGACGGGAGCGGTGAAGGTACGCTCGTCGGCTCCGGCACCGCGATCGGTGGCAACGCCAAGGCCACAGGCTTGTTCAGCACAGCCGTTGGCGGTTATTCGGACGGGTCGAGAAGCTCGGCGGGTGCCGACGGCAACTACAGCACGGCGCTCGGTTCCGGCGCATACGCGGGTTCTTACTCTGGCAGCACACTGGTCGGCGACTTCACCACGGCCATAGGATCGGAAGCGTGGGCAGTTGGCGGTGCGGCGACCGCCCTGGGCTTCAATAGCTTCGCGCAGGCCGATAAGGCGACCGTGCTGGGCGCCAATGCCTGGACGACATCGGAAGCGAGCAACAGCGTGACGCTCGGCCAAGGCTCGTTGGCGGATCGCCCGAATACCGTATCGGTTGGCGCCGCGCAGGATTGGACCGACGCCGCCGGTACGGTGAACCCGGCCATCGACAGGCAGATCGCCAACGTCGCTGCCGGCACCGAAGGCACCGATGCCGTCAACGTCGACCAGTTGAGCGAAGCGATTGCCGACGTGGGTACGGAGGCAAGCCGATACTTCAAAGCCAATGGTCTGAAGGATGGCAGCGATGATGCGGTCGCCGCTGGCGTGGACGCGGTGGCAATGGGCGCCAGCGCCACGGCGCTCGGCAATCAATCCACGGCAAGCGGCGCGATGAGTTCGGCCGCGGGCGAGTCCAGCACCGCCGCCGGCGCCTACAGTTCGGCCAACGGCGTGGAAAGCAGTGCCTATGGTTATCAATCCTTGGCAGACGCCGACTACAGCGTCGCGGTAGGTAGCGGCAGTTTGGCCTTTGGCGAAGGTGCGACCGCGCTCGGTACCGGCGCCACCGCGCTGGGCCAAGGCAGTACGGCCGTTGGTTGGGGCAACAGCGCGCTGGGTGCTGACAGCACGGCGATCGGATCGGGTAATACGACTGCTGGCGAGAATGGCATAGCGATTGGTTTCGACAATCGAGCGGACGGAGTGAATAGCGTCGCGATGGGCTATCGCTCCCGGGCCGAGGCGGACAGGGCTACGGTGGTCGGCCACAATGCGGTCAGCCAAGCAGTGAGTGGCATCGCCATCGGCGCTGCCTCGCGGGTTTACGACAGCGGACTCAACGGCATTGCCATCGGCACGCTGGCCAATGTAACCGGCAATAACACCATCGCCTTGGGTACGCTGACGACAAGCAATGGCACATCGGCTCTTGCGGTTGGCAGCTTGTATCTCAAGCCGACAAGCAGCGGTTGGGCACTCACCAGTACGGTCGCAAGAGGCGAATATGCGGTGGCATTTGGTGCCGGTGCGCAAGCCGCTGAGCGCGCAGTATCAAACGGCCGAAGAGGGAGCAAGAACTCGCTTCCGACAGGTTGGCGGTCTTGACCGCGCAGGCCGAGGCAGTCCGCGCTGACTTATCGAGGCTGCGACAAGAGTTGGCCGCTCTCCACGAAGAGGAGAGCACAAGCCACGCCCACGGGTTGCGGAACGCCAATGAGAAGCTGTTGATTGCAGCGCTTGATGCGCGCAAGGTAGCCGAGACAGCGAAAGAAAGCCTTGCTGGCTTGATTGTTTCCAGTCAAAGAGACGTCTTGACGAACACGCCTAACCGCGCGCTGACGCTGGAACGGCTTGAGAATGCAATCGGAATGGCGACGCGTCACAACGCGCAGATGGCTGTGCTCTTCGTGGACATCGACCACCTCAAATTGATAAACGATTCGCTAGGCCATGCGGCGGGCGATGCAGCGCTGCAGCTGGCGGCGCGCCGGCTCGAATCCATGGTCCGCAGCACGGATACGGTAAGCCGGCATGGCGGCGATGAGTTTGTCGTTTTGCTCAGTGAACTTTCTCAGCCAGGCGATGCGGCCGATATAGCGCTGAAAATGCTGGAAGCTTTGGCAATTCCTACCCAAGTGGGTGGGCATGTTCTGAGTCTGACCGCCAGCATCGGTATCTCCATTTTCCCCTTGGATGCGTCTACAGGACCGCAGCTGATCGAGCACGCGGACGAGGCCATGTATGTAGTCAAACGGCTCGGAGGTAGTCGTGTCGGTTTCCATGAGCCAACTCATGAACTAATCGCCTCGAGCCGACCTAAGCTATCGGGGCAGCCGAGCATGGCACAGCTGAAGCAGGCCAACGAACAGTTGGTCATGACCGCCCTTGCTGCTCACCAACTCAAGGATCTTGCGGATGATGCGCGCGACAATGAGATCAAGTTCTTGGCAATGGTGGCCCATGAACTGCGTAGTCCGTTGACCGCTATTCAATTGGCGGCGGACATGTTGAGTTTAGGGTATATCGAGGAAGCGCCGCCAAATAAGCTGAAGAAGATTATCGAGGATGAAGTTCAGCATTTGGTTTACTTGATCGAAGATCTACTCGATGTATCGAGGATCAGTACAGGTAAGCTGCGTATGGAACTCAGTGAGGTGGACGTAGGTGCCGTTCTGGAGAAGGCAGTGGAAACTGGTATTCCCGGCATGATGGAGCGTTCGCAAACGATTGACGCTAGATTGTCCTCGAGACCTATATTTGTTCGAGGCAGTAAGGTGCGCTTAAGGCAGATCTTCAGCAATCTGCTCGACAACGCCTCCAAGTACACGCCTATGGGTGGTCATATCGACGTGAGCATGGAGGCCGTGGGGGATGAGGTCTTGATAGTGGTTTCCGACAACGGCATCGGTATACCCACCCATGCGCTACCGCATATTTTTGATCTGTTCGTGCAGGAGGTCGGGGCTCTGAGGTTACACAGTGGAGGCCTGGGGATAGGCTTGGCCCTTGTCCGCGAACTTGTTGCCGCGCATCAGGGCACCGTGAGCGCGCAAAGTAGCGGAAGGAACCAGGGCAGTAAGTTCATCATCACCCTCCCGACAATCTTAGCGGCCCGAAGATCGCTTGACCCTGTCAAGATCACTGGTCCGTCAGATCGCTAGCCCAAGTGAGTCGATGCCTTTTTCGTTTTTCTACATCCTTGGTAAAGCCAATGTCTGAGGGCAATTTGTAGGAAGAGGTTGTCCACGTGACTGCTGCGGACGAATGTCCATGCCTCAGGTTTTTTGACCATCGTCGTACTCCGGGTTCGACCATAGCGGGCGCCGAGGAGCTCGCCTGTACTTTCCGCTACAGCCCTCCACAGGCTTGTCGTTGCCGCTACCTGGCGTATACTGGCCCCCAGTATCAGAAGAGCCCGCCGGATGCCCCACACGCCCCAGGAAAAAAAGCGCGTGCTGACTCGCGTTCGCCGCATCAAAGGTCAGGCGGAAGCATTGGAGCGTGCGCTGGAGGCCGGCACCGAATGCGGCGCGGTGTTGCAGCAGATTGCCGCCATCCGCGGTGCGGTGAACGGGTTGATGTCCGAGGTGATGGAAGCCCACATTCGCGAAGAATTCGGCCAAGCAGCAGGTTCCGACGCCCAGCGTCAGGCCCGGGTAAAGGAAATGGCCGGGCTGGTTCGTTCCTATCTGAAATAACTCATCTGGAACTCATTGGCGGCGCCGTGCCGCCTATTTTTTTGAACTTCGTGGGAGGAGAAACCGAAATGAAGAGCCGCGCCGCCGTTGCTTTCGAAGCGGGCAAGCCGTTGGAAATCGTCGAGATCGATGTCGAGCCGCCTCGTGCTGGCGAAGTATTGGTCAAAATCACCGCGACTGGCGTCTGCCATACAGACGCTTTCACGCTGAGCGGCGACGATCCGGAAGGCATTTTTCCTGCCGTGTTGGGTCATGAAGGTGGCGGCATCGTGATCGAAGTTGGCGAAGGTGTAACCAGCGTCAAGCCTGGGGATCACGTCATCCCGCTGTATACGGCCGAATGCCGCCAGTGCAAATTCTGCCTGTCCGGGAAAACCAATCTCTGCCAGGCGGTACGTGCCACCCAAGGCAAGGGCCTGATGCCGGACGGCACCACGCGTTTCTCCTACCAGGGCACGCCGATCTATCACTACATGGGCTGCAGTACCTTCAGCGAGTACACGGTGGTGCCTGAGATTTCCCTGGCCGTGGTGAATCCGGATGCGCCGCTGGAGAAAGTTTGTCTGCTGGGTTGCGGCGTCACCACCGGCATCGGCGCGGTGCACAACACCGCCAAGGTGAAGGCGGGCGACAGCGTGGCGGTGTTCGGCCTGGGCGGTATCGGCTTGGCGGTCATTCAAGGCGCGGTGCAGGCCAAGGCCGGCCGCATCGTCGCTATCGACACCAATCCAGGCAAGTTCGTGCTGGCCCGGCAGATGGGTGCGACCGACTGCATCAATCCCAAGGATTACGACAAACCGATACAGGAAGTGATTGTCGAACTCACCGACGGCGGCGTGGATTTCAGTTTCGAGTGCATCGGCAATGTCGAGGTGATGCGCGCGGCGTTGGAGTGTTGCCACAAGGGCTGGGGCGAGAGCGTGATCATCGGCGTGGCGGGTGCGGGACAGGAAATCCGCACGCGGCCGTTCCAATTGGTCACCGGCCGGGTGTGGCGAGGTTCGGCATTCGGCGGCGTCAAAGGCCGCACGCAACTGCCGGGCATGGTGGAGCAGGCGATGACGGGCGAGATCGATCTCGATCCCTTCATTACCCACAACTTGCCGTTGGAGCAGATCAACGAAGCGTTCGATCTGATGCATGAAGGCAAGTCCATCCGGACGGTGATTCACTACTAGCGTTTCCCTTCTCCCATCGGGAGAAGGTGCCCGGAGGGCGGATGAGGGAATGGCAATGACAGGCTCATCGAGTTTGCTACAAGCGGATACTCCATTCCCTCATCCGGCGCTGCGCGCCACCTTCTCCCGACGGAGAAGGGAAATCAGGACCAACTTATGAAGCTTGAACGCATCGAACACCGCGCCTGTTTTGGCGGTTGGCAGGACGTCTACCGGCACGAATCGCGAACGCTTGGCTGCAGCATGAACTTCGCGGTCTACCTCCCCCCACAGGCAGCATCGCGCAAGCTTCCCGTGCTGTATTGGCTGTCCGGCCTGACCTGTACTGAGCAGAACTTCATCACCAAGGCAGGCGCACAGCGATATGCGGCTGAGCACGGCGTCGTTTTGGTGGTGCCGGATACCAGCCCGCGTGGCGGCGAAGTGGCTGACGCCGAAGGCTATGACCTGGGCAAAGGCGCCGGTTTCTATCTCAATGCCACGCAGTCGCCGTGGTCGGGTCATTACCGCATGTACGACTACGTCGCGTCCGAACTGCCGGCATTGATCGAAGCGCACTTCCCGATCACCGACGCGCGGGCGATCAGCGGGCATTCGATGGGCGGACACGGGGCGCTGATCACGGCGCTGAAGAACCCTGGGCGCTATCGCAGCGTTTCGGCTTTCTCGCCCATCGTCGCGCCTTCACAGGCGCCTTGGGGGCAGAAAGCGTTCGCCGCCTATCTGGGGGACGATCGCGCAACGTGGAAAGCCTGGGATGCCGTCGCGTTGATCGCGCAGGCCGAAGAGCGGCTGCCGCTACTGATCGATCAAGGCGATGCCGACGAATTCCTGGCCAATCAGTTGAAACCGGAATTGCTGCGCGAAGCTTGCGAGAAAGCCGGTCATCCGCTGCAACTGCGAATGCGGCCTGGCTACGATCACAGTTATTACTTCATCAGCAGTTTCATCGGCGAGCATATTGCTTACCATGCGGCGGCGTTGGTTGACCAGTAGCCCGTCCTTGTGGGAGTGGTGCCGGCATGCCCGGCACCGGTAAGTCGCGACCGGAAAACAAAAAAGACTTTAGACACGGATTAACGCGAATAAAAGCGGATAAAGCATTAAATGTTTTTATCCGCGTTAATCCGTGTCCAAGCTTTTGGCATTCTTCCAGTCGCGACTTACGTCGCTCCTACGAAAGCTAATTCGAAGTCGGTATACGCAAAGCGCCCATCCCGCAGCGCGGTGTCGCCTTGGCGAAGATGCAACGATTCGGAGAACATCGGCCCGGCATAGACGCAGGTATGAAACTCGCCGTTCTCACCGCAGGGGTCCACGTTCGGCGGCAGGTCGCGCAGCAGTGATTCATCGAACTCACGACCGGCGAAGCGGCCATCCAGCTGCTCCGTGTCGACACAGCAAACGCGTGCACGTAGTCCACCCGCGATCATTTCTCTCGCCAATGCGGAGGTATCCATGCCGAACAAAGGCGTGACAACCTGCCAGCCGATACGGGCGCATTGGCTTTCGCGGTACGCGCGGATGTCTTCCAGGAATAGATCGCCGAACGCCGCCGTGCGCAGTGTCGGCCAACGCGATTTGGCTTCAACCAAGGCTTGCGTCATCGCCGTTTCGTAGTCGGCGTTGCTGCAGGGACTCGGAATCGCCGCTTCTATCAGCGGCAATCCGGCGGCGACAGCCTGCGCGTGCAGTACCTCACGGCGAATGCCTTGCATCGCAACCCGGTCGCCAGCGACCGTGGTCAACAAGCCTACGACTTCCACATCGGAGCGTTGGCGCAACGTGTGCAGCGTCCAGGCGGCGTCTTTGCCGCCGCTCCAAGCCAGCAGCATGGGGACAGGCACCGGCATCAGGCGGCGGAAACGTCCAGCAGCTCCCAGCTATTGCCGGCCAGCAGCCGTAAGCGGTGCTTCAACACCAGGCCGGGAATGGATGTGGTGGCCACCAGTACGATGCGTAGATCGTCTTGTTGGCCGCTGACATTGGCGCTTGGATCGACGATACCCAGGCCCGGGTCCACTTCATCCGGGTCTTCCTGCGCATTGCGCCAGCGTTCGAACAAACTGCTGCTGCGCAGGGCGCCTTGCAGCTGGGCTGCGAATTCTTCGGCGCCATGGGCGCTGAAACTGAGGGCGGCATCGCTGCCGCGAGCACGGCCCGGATTGGGCAGGCTGATGTAGTAGCGGACAGGCATGGCACCCTCGTCGGTAAGGCGACTAGATTAGCGATGGCGCGCTAAGGCCTTGTTAACGCTAATAGGACAGCCTGTCCCATGCGCTAACCGGCCTTGGGCCGCGCTACGCGGCCTTGAAGGTGTGCGGCTCTGACGCGAAGCCGACGACCACCGCGCCTTTGCCCACGTTGACCATGCCGGTCAGGCTCATCACGCTTTCGTACACTTCCACGTTGTTGTTGGTGCAGATGTCGCGCAGGCGCTGGTAGCCCGGCAACGCACGCAGTTCCGCCAGTTCGCCGCCATAACTCAGGCAGACGGTGGGCGTCATCAGTCCGCTCATGACCCGGTTGCCGCTGAACTTGAACAGCTGCTCCACGGCATTGTCGAAGCCTTTGATCTTGGCGACCGGCTCGGTGTTGCCGTTGAAACCGTGCAGTACCGGCTTGATATCCAGCGCGCTGCCCAGCGCGGCGCTCAGCAACCCTACGCTGCGGTCGCCCTTGGTGCGGGCACGGGCGCGCAGGTAATACAGATCGCGCGGGATCATGTAGCCGTGGGTGTGGGTGGCGAGTTCTTCCAGCCGTACCCGGATCTGCTGCACGGTCGCCCCGGCCGCGCGCATGCGCACCGCCTCTACCGCGGTAATGCCCTGTGCCGCGAACAGATTCTGGGTATCGATCACGCGCAGCGCGAATGGCGAGTTGTGGCCAGCGGCCTGCCTAACTGGCTTGTAGTCGTTGAGAATGGCGAAGCTTGCCTGCATCGCGTTGTCGTAGATCGGACTGCGGGTCTTGGTGATGGTCATGCAGAAGACATGGTCATAGTCGATCACCAACCGTCCCAGGAACAGGTCGCGAATCTGGTTGACCGTGTACGGGGTGGTTTCGGCCTCGTGCCCGCGTTCGGCCACATGCGCGTGCAGAAAACCCAGCGTGGCCTCTTCGTCGCGGTGGTCGGCCAGCACGGCTTCGCCGATGCGCACCGTAATCGGCAGCACGATGATGTTGTTCTCTTGCAGAAACTGCTGCGGCAGGTCGCACGCAGAGTCGACGACTATCCCTATGCGCATCTCAGCCCCTCCCGGCATTCGTCGCATTCATGTGGCGAAACGTATCCCATTGGAAGCGATACGTCCCATAGCATGCACAGGACTGTGCGCCCAGTCACCTTTTATATGAACTGGCGCACACAGCATTCGGGCCGTAGGTCGGATTGTTGTTGTGCACAAAATCATTAAAAGTGTGTGATGAACGTCACAAAAACAACTTGCACGGACTTGTCGCGACGGCGCCTGCCACAGACACTCCGGAACGAGCAAGGAGCGACATGAAACTGGGGTGGGGGTCGATTTTGTTGTGGCTGGGGATGCTGCAACCCGCGTTTGCGTGGGAAGGTGCAACCGTGCGCGTCGATCGGATACAACCCATTGCTTCCGCGCCATCCGACAGTCAGACAGTTGGACTGTTTTCCGGGAGTCGGCTCGGTGATGCCTCGCGGCGGCGCTCAGACGAAGGCATGCTCGACGAAGGCACCGTCAAAGAACGTGTGCCGGGAGAAAACAAGCCGGACGAGCCGACGGTAATCGGCAACGGCGAATGGCGAGTGGAGCCTGCGCAATCGCTGCCCGAGCCATTGCTGTTGATCCACCACCCGTACAACGCGCGCGTGACGGTGCTGACCGCGCCAGACGGCCAGCCCATCACCCGGAGCTTGTTCGATGCCGATCTGGATCCGCAGTACTCGCGCAGCGCGCTGGTATTTCCGCTGCCCGGCGATGGGCCTGTCTACGTCAAGGTGGATGGCGCCCGCTATCCCTTGCATATCACGGTGGAATCGCGCGCTGCGCACGCCGCCGACGATCTGGCCCATATCCGCATATTGATGTGCGCGGTCGGCATGGTGGTGGGCGTGTCGCTGGCTGTGCTGCTGTTCTGGGCCATGCTGCGCGATCGCGTCTATCTGCTGTATGCGGTCAGTATGTTGCTGCAGTTGCTGTACGTACTGTGCTCCTACGGCGAAGCCTACGCGTTGCCGGTGTTGCGTTGGCTGGCGGTATTCGGCGCACCCGGTATTTGGGTCATCGCTACCCTGGCCAGCATGTCGGTGGTGGGTTTGTGGCTGGACTACGCGGGACTGCGCAAGCACGTGCCACGCCTGGCGGCGGCGATGAGTGGTCTGGGACTTTACTTGCCCGGCGTATTGCTGCTGCTGTTGGCGGTGCCATGGCCACGGAACAAGGAATGGTTTCCAGATGTGGCAAACGGCGTATTCCTGTTGACCAACGTGGTGGCGCTCGCCGGCATGGGCATAGCATGGCGGCGCGGCAGCCGGCATGCGGCTTACGCGATGATCGCCTGGATACCGTTGCTGGTGATCACCACATGGCGCGCGGTGCAGCTGAGCCGGGGTGCGCTGGCCATAGACTGGGTGCAATACGGCCTGCCGTTGGTACTGGCATTCACCGCGGTGGTGCTGGCGCTTGGTTTGGCGGATCGCATGCTGACGTTCCGCCGCGAGCGCGACAGCGCCAAGGAACACGCTGAACGTGATGCGTTGACTGGCGTATTGAATCGCGGCGGCATCGAATATCGCCTGGACTGGGCGGTGCTGGAAAAGCGCCGCGAAGGCATTGCGTTGTCGCTGCTGTTCATCGACCTGGATTTCTTCAAGAAGATCAACGACCGCTATGGCCATGCGTTGGGCGACGCCTGCCTGCGCGCAGTCGCGCGCGTGATCAGCGAAGAATTCCAGTACGGCGACCAACTGGGTCGGCTCGGTGGCGAGGAGTTCGTGCTGGTACTCGCCGGTGCCGATGCGGAAGCCGCGCGGCAGATCGCTGAGCGCGTGCGGATCAAGATCGAGCGCTCGTGCGCGGTGGTGGAACATGTGCCGGTGGGCGTCACCGCCAGCATTGGGGTTGCGGAGTGCCTGCCGGAAGACAGCGTTGCCAGCCTGATCGCCCGCGCGGACCAGGCCATGTACGCCGCCAAACGAGCGGGCGGCAATCAGGTCGCCATGCAGGGCCTTTTGCACGATGTGCCCGCCTATGAACCGGAAGCCCCCGAAGGCGCTTCCGGGTGACGAACAGGCACCGCAAGTCACGCATGCGGTCGGCCACGTGGGGCCGACCTATGTCCAGCAACCTTCCTGTAGGAGCGCCGTCCCGGCGCGAGCTTTTTAGCCGGCCGCTGAGGGAAAAGCTCGCGGCGGGACGCCGCTCCTACAAAATGGACTACCGCGTATAAGCCCGCGGAAGTGCGCCGGGCTCGCGCAGGTAGCGATCACGCAGTTCGGTCTGGCGCGAACGCATCGGGATGGCGCGGCCGCCCAGCCACAACTGTTCGGCGGTATTCGCCACATCCAGCGGATCGCCGGACCACAGCACCAGATCGGCCAACTTGCCCGGCGCGATGGTCCCCAAACGATCGGCTACGCCAAAGGCCTGCGCCGGCACCCGTGTCAGACCTGCCAGACCGTCTTCCCAAGGCAGGCCGTTGGCGACGGCCACGCCGGCGTACTGGCGAATCTTGCGCGCGTTGTGCGAGGCGTCGTTGGATTGGGCGAAGCCAACCGCCACGCCGGCGGCGCGCAATCGTGCCGCGTTCTCCAGGGTGGCGCCGATCTGATCGAAGTCCGCTGGCAGATCCGCCAACGAATCCACGAACACCGGCACGTCCGCTTGCGCGATCTGCGGTGCCAACTGCCAGGCTTCCGCGCCGCCGGCGATGGCGATGCGCAGCTTTTCGCGTTGTGCCCAACGTAGCAGCTGGCGAATATCCGCCGCCCGGTTCACTTCCACCACAATGCGGCCGTGGCCGGCGAGGTAACGCGCCAGCACCGCACGTCCGGTGGGCGTCAACAGCGCGTGCGGTGAATCCGCAGGAACCCGCCCGCGCGCCTCGGCCACCAGCTGGTCGAGCAGCATCCACTGGGCGGCGCGCGAATTGCCGCTCAATCCCACAACGCTGCTGCCCAGGCGGATGAACAATGCGCGCGGACCGATGGGATCCGCACTGCCATCCAACCGCATCACGCCGCCTTGGCCGGCGATGAACGAACCGCCGGTGGTGGCGCCCAGCAGCGTGAACCCCAACCCTTCCACGCGCGCCACCGGCACCAATACCGAGGCCGGGTTGTACGCCAGGGTGACGTCGAACTCCGGCCGCATCGGCTGATCGGTCAGCGTCAGCGCGCCGTCGTTGGTGGCCGACTCGCCGGAAACTTCCTCAATGCCGATTTCGGTGATGCCGCCAAACAAGGCTGGCGTCAGCGGCTTGCCGGCCGCGTCGATGGTTTGAACACCGGAGGGTGCGACCAAGCCGCTGCCGACCGACTGGATAACCCCGTTGCGTACCAGCACATCGGCGTTCTTCAGCGTGCCTTGCGCACCCGCGGTATGCACGGTGGCGTTGCGGATCAGGACGTTCTGGGCAGATGCGGTGGTGGCCGCCATGCACACCACCAACGCCACCGCTTTTGCCGTCATCCCGGCGAACGCCGGGACCCAGCGACTTCCTAGAAGAACTCCACTTGTATCCGGCTGCCGCGAGCAAGCCGCTGGGTCCCGGCCTGCGCCGGGATGACGAGTAATGGAATAACGAGCGAGAAGAGTGCGGATGAACTTCATGGCGCCACCTCCTGGCCCAGCATGAAGTCCGACTTGGGTTGCCGAGAGGGATCATGTCGGTCGTAGATGCGCGCGCCGTCGATATAGACCTGCTCCGCCTTGGCGTACACGCTGAAAGGGTCCTGGTTCCACACCACCACGTCGGCCATCTTGCCGGCTTCCAGCGTGCCAGTGCGCTCGGCGATACCCAGCGATTTGGCGGCATTGGCGGTCAGCCAGCGGATGGCGCGCTCGGGTGGAATCTCCATGCCGGCGCGTCGTGCGTTGGCGATGACTTTCGCCGCTTCCTGGTTCAAGCGCTGGATGCCCTCGCTCGAATCGGAATGCACGATGGCGCAACTGTTGGCGGGGCGGTCGACCAGCGCGATGTTCTCCTGGATGCCATCGAAGGCTTCCATCTTGAAGCCCCACCAGTCTGCCCACAGCGCACCGCAGACGCCTTCGGCGGCCAGACGGTCGGCCAGCTTGTAGGCTTCCACACCGTGGTGGAACGCGGATACCTTGAAGCCGAACTCTTTGGCGAGATCGAGCATCGTCGCCATTTCATCGGCGCGATAGCAGTGGATATGCACCAGGATTTCGCCGTTGATGGCGCCGGCCAGCGTATCCAGCTTCAAGTCGCGCTTGCCGCCGGTATCGCCTTCACTGTCCTCGCTGCCGTTGCCTGAGGCACGCTCCCACCAACGCTTGCGCTTTGGCTTCTCAGGTTTGGCGCCGTTCTTCTTCAAATACTCGCTGGCATCGATGAAGGCGGCGCGATAGCCGGCCACATTGCCCATGCGCGTGGACGGGCCGCTCTTCTGGCCGTAGACGCGCTTCGGGTTTTCGCCGCATGCCATCTTCACGCCCCATGGCGCGCCGGGGAACTTCATCGATTGATAAGTATTGCCGGGCACGTTCTTCAGCGTCACGCCGCGGCCGCCAACCAGATTGGCCGAGCCTGGCAGTATCTGCAGGGAGGTCACGCCGCCAGCCAGCGCGGTGTGGAAGCCCGGGTCCTGCGCCCAGATGGAGTGTTCCGCCCAGACATTCGCGGTAACCGGTGCGGTGGCCTCGTTGCCGTCGCCGTGCGCGCGCACGCCAGGGCTGGGATAGACGCCCAGGTGCGAGTGCACGTCGATGATGCCGGGCGTCACCCATTTGCCGCGTGCATCGACGCGAGTGGCTTCGGCAGGTGCCTTCAAGCCCCGGCCAACCGCCGCCACTTTGCCGTTTTCCAGCAGCACGTCGGCATCGTCCAGTCGCTCGCCGGTGCCGGTCAGCACGGTAGCGTGTTCTATCAGCACCGGCCCGGAGGCGATCGCGCGATAAGTACTGGGATACGGGTCCTGGGTGAAGCGGGACGTGGGCGTGGCCGCAGACACGCTAGCCGCCGCGCAAAGTAGAGCCAGACCAAAGCCGGCCATCGGAATGGATCGCATGGAGTTTCCTCTGGAAGGTTGGAGAAACCTAACCGGCGGCGGGGCGGATGCCAAGTGCATAGAGTGACGCTCATGCCACAATGGCGAAAAAAAGAACAACAGGAGAAGAAGAATGAAAGACAAGAACGACATCGTCGAAAACTGGCTGCCGCGCTACACCGGCGTGCCGCTGGATCAGTTCGGCGAACACATCCTGCTGACCAACTTCGGCGGCTATCTCAATACTTTTTCCGCGTTGACGGGCGCGCCCATCGTCGGTCTGGACCGGCCGATGGCCAGCGCGACCTTCGACGGCATCAGCATGATCAACTTTGGCATGGGCAGCCCCAACGCAGCGACTATGATGGATCTGCTGTCGGCCATCATGCCCAAGGCGGTGCTGTTCCTGGGCAAGTGCGGCGGACTGAAGCGGAAGAATGAACTGGGTGACCTGGTGCTACCCATCGCGGCGATCCGCGGCGAGGGCACCTCCAGCGATTATTTGCTGCCGGAAGTACCCGCGCTGCCAGCGTTCGCATTGCAGCGCGCCGTCTCCACCATGATCCGCGACCTCGGCCACGACTATTGGACCGGCACGGTCTACACCACCAACCGGCGCGTTTGGGAACACGACGACACCTTCAAGGAATACCTGCGCAAACTGCGCTGCATGGCCATCGATATGGAAACCGCCACCATTTTCGCCGCAGGCTTCGCCAACCGGATTCCCTGTGGCGCATTGCTGCTGGTGTCCGACCAACCGATGATCCCCGAAGGCATCAAGACCGAAGCCTCCGATGCCAAGGTCAGCAGCCAGTTCGTCGAGAACCACATCACCATCGGCATCGAAGCGTTGAAGCTGATTCGCCGCAACGGGAAATCGGTGCGGCATTTGCGGTTTGATGAGTGAGTGGATCGCACCGGAGAACAATCAGCCGAGCAAGCTCGGCCCTACAAAAGCGCGGATGAGTTCCTTGTGGGAGCGACGTAAGTCGCGACCGGAAACGTCAACGTCGCGACTTACGTCGCTCCCACAAGGATGCGGTATCGCCATGAGGGTCAACATCGGATCTCGGTTCTGCATGAAGCTAAGCCAACTCATGCTTGGCGGGCGGTTCAGAAGCGATCTCACTGCCAGCCGGACGACTCGCACTAGCAACGACGTTTCCCAGACACTATTTGCACTATCCTCCCTGTCTCTCTCACCCTGGAAGCTCGATGGCAACCCCGATCTACGCCGGCAGCTACCGGCCCGGCAAACACCAATGCCTGTAAACCGATCACCGGTGACGCGTATGGAAAAACCTGCAACGGTGGTGCAGTTCTGGCAGGAAGCCGGCATGGAGCGCTGGTTCGCCAACGACAACGCGTTCGATCTGCGGTTTCGCGATCGTTTCCTGGAGGCGCATTTCGCAGCCGCACGCCGTGAGTGCGAAGCGTGGATGGAAACCGCCGAAGGCGCGCTGGCGTTGATGGTGTTGTTGGATCAGTTTCCGCGCAACTGCTTCCGTGGTAGCGCGCACTCATACGCCACCGATGGGCTGGCGCGGCACTACGCGCGCCGAGCGCTGGCGGCAGGGTTCGATCATCAAGTCGATCCGGCGCTGCGCATCTTCTTCTACATGCCGTTTGAGCATTCCGAGTCGCTGGAAGACCAACAACGCTCGCTGGAACTATTCGGCGCGTTGAACGATGCCGAGTACATGCGCTACGCCCAGCTGCATTACGACCTCATCGCACGCTTCGGCCGCTTCCCGCACCGCAATCCAGCGCTGGGCCGCGACTCAACTCAGGAAGAGATCGACTATCTGGCGAGTGGCGGGTTTAGCGGGTAGCGCTTTTTCCCTTCTCCCTCCGGGGTGAAGGCATGCGGCTTACGAGCCACCGGCTCGTGCCTGCCTGAACGCCCTGCGCGCTGCGCAGGGCCGGGGCGCGAGGCGACGTGGCGCGCAGCATCGGATGAGGGCAGAAGAATTCCGTGCTCGGATACTCATCCGTCGATCTGAAAGCGCATGCCCTCATCCGCCCCTTCGGGGCACCTTCTCCCGAAAGGAGAAGGGAGCAAGACCTTCCCGGTTAGATCAATACTTCGCCAGGCCTGCATCCACTTCATCAGCCCAGGCGTTAGTCCCGCCCGCGATGTTGTAGACATTAGAAAAGCCGCGTACCAAAAACTCTTCCGCCGCCTGCTGGCTGCGGCCACCGCTGCGGCACAAAAAGGCAATCGCAGTGTCCTTCGGCAGGGCTTCCAGCTCAGCGCGGCCATTGCCGTCGAACGTCTTGAACGGCAGGGATACCGCCGCGATCGCGCGTTCGTCGGCGGGCCGAACATCGACCAGCAACACTTCGCCGGCGCGAACCTTGGCATCGGCTTCCTTGGGAGAAAGCGTCTGCACCGGCTTGGGTGCATTCGGGTTGTCGATGGCCAAGCCCTTGCCGCGGATATCGTCCACCCAATCGATGGTGATGCCATCGGCACGGCGTGCGCTGGCCAGATCGAACTGAACGCGGATGCCGTTGGATTCGGCGGCAATCGCATTGGCATCGTATTGCGCGAGCTGGAAATTCGGCTGGTACTGCGCGTTGATGGACAGCGCCAGCGCGGCGCCTTCACCTGCGTCTTCCACCGCATTGCGCAGCATCTCGACAGCGGCCGGGGTAACGGTGATCTTGGGCGGCGAGCGGTCGGGTGCTTCCAGGCCCAGCAACGTGGCCAGTTCGCCGGAGTTGGACATCTGTTCGATGATGTCGCTGCCGCCGACCAGTTCGCCGTCGATGTACAGCTGCGGGATGGTCGGCCAGTCGCCATAGGCCTTGATGCCTTCGCGGATATCCTGGTCGGCCAGCACGTTGACGTGAGCGAAATCCACGCCCAGCGCGCCCAGCGCACCGACCGCCTTGGCCGAGAAGCCGCATTGCGGCATGTTGGGCTGGCCCTTCATGAACAGCACAACGCGGTTGGACTGAAGAAGGGATTCGATGCGGGAGCGCAGAGCAGGGTCGAGAGACATGAATGGGTACCGGAAAACGGAAAGAGGATTTTACGCCGCATGGCATCATTGACGGATGACCAGAGCAAGAACACTGCATCGCGAACCACGCCATCCGGGTTGGATATTGGGCCTGTTGGCCCTGTCGCAAGTGGCGGTGGCGGCGCTGTGGTGGCGTTGGGGCTGGCAAATGGGGCTGCCGGCGATGGCGGCGACCCATCTGGTGGTGCTCTGGGGCACCCTGCACCCGCGCGCCACGCTGTTCTGCCCGGCGCTGTCGCGCTTTCCCGCCGACGGGCGGCAAGTCTGGTTGACTATCGATGATGGCCCCTCCGACGACACCTGGCCGATGCTGGACCTGCTGGACCGGCATGGCGCGAAGGCGATCTTCTTCCTGGTGGGTGAGCGCGCGCTGGCCCGGCCGGAACTGGTAAAGGAAATCGCCGCGCGGGGGCACGGCATCGGCAATCACAGCGCCAGCCACCCGGATGCCCATTTCTGGCGGCTGGGCCCATGGCGTTTGGAACACGAGATTGGCCGCAGCCAGTCGATCCTGACCGCGATTACCGGCGAAACACCGCGATGGTTCCGCTCGGTGGTGGGCATGACCAATCCGTTCGTCGGCCTGTCGCTCAAGCGCCACGGCTTGGCGCGGATGGCGTGGAGCGCGCGTGGTTTCGATGGCGTTAATTGCCAGCCGGCACAGGTGCTGGCGCGCATCCAGCGCGACATCTCGCCCGGCGCCATCGTGCTGTTGCACGAAGGCGCCGCGCACGGCCACAACGTGGCGATCCTGGCGGAACTGCTGCAATGGCTGGATGCGCGGGGATATCGCTGCGTGTTGCCCGAGCAGACGGGCGGTGGAGCCGAAGCCGTGGACGTCTACGCAGCGGCGTGATGGATCCAGGTGGAGGATGCCGTTCTACGAGGCGCGGAGGAGTTCCCTGTTGGAGCGACGTGAGTCGCGACGTTGATGTTTCCGGTCGCGACTGACTAGCCATTCGGCTGTTGAAAGCCATCGCTCGCACAAGGAATTCCTCTGTCTTTCGTATCAAGCTGCAAGCAACCGATGCGCAACCGGAAACGCCAACTTGGTCCACTCGGCGTACATCGCCGCGGAAGGGTGCAAACCGTCGTCGGCCAACATCTTTACATCTTCACCGCGTTCACGGCTGACGGCGGTGATATCCACGAAGGCGACGCCACGCGCCGAACACGCCTCGCGGGCAGCGAGATTGTAGGCATCCAATTCGCGTGCGATCTGATCGCGATCACGGCCTTGCTGCTGCGCGAACGGGGTGACGCCCCAATCGGGAATGGACAACGCCAGCACACGCTCGGGACGGTTCCTGGCAAAGCCGATCGCGCGCCACAACAACGCCGCGAACTGTACGCGGTACTCCTCGACCGGGCGGCCGCGATACTGGTTGTTGACGCCGATCAGCAGACTGACGAAGTCGTACTCGCCCAGAGGTTCTTGCGCGGTGATGGCGGCATCCAGTTCGTCAGTGGTCCAGCCCGTTGTGGCGATAATCTGCGGATCAGCAATTGGAATGCCTTCGGCGCGTAATGCACGAGCCAACTGCATCGGCCAGCGGCCAGCTTCTTCGATGCCTTCGCCTATCGTGTAGGAATCGCCCAGCGCCAGGTAGCGCAATTCGGGGACCAGGGCGGTTGTGTGGGTGGTGGTCATGACTTCATTTTGCTCCGGAATGCTGGAGAGCAAAAGCTGCAGTTTTACCTGCTACAGGCTTGTCGTAGAGCGGAGCTGCGCCTCGCGACAATACCGAATCAATAGCAATGAGGCCGTCGCAACGGCCGGCGATAGCGAATAACCGGCGGCGCTCCTGGTAGAGCCGAGCTTGCTCGGCTGCTTTTCGTTCCGGAGCAAGAGCAGCGGAGCAAGCTCCGCTCTACGACAAGCAACTTAGCGGTTATTCGCTAATCACCGGCCGTTGCGACGGCCTCATTGCTATTGACTCTGTGCTATCGCGAGGCGCGGCCGCGACTTCGCCTTGATCGGCACCACCTTGGTCACGGCCTCGGCGCGACGCGTGAGGGCGCGGTCGATGCGGGCGAATACCTCGCGCATCGTGGCGGCTTCCGGCAGCAGGGTGACGCGGAAGTGGTGGCGGTAGGGCACGTTGAAGCTTGAGCCCGGCACCACCAGCACGCCTTCGGTTTCCATCAGGTCCAACGCGAAGTCGTGATCGTCGAAAGCGCGCGCGGCATCACCCACCACGGCGGGGAATGCATACAACGCGCCGGCCGGCGCCACCAGATCCAGATGTTCGCTGGCGTCGCAGGCTTCGATCACCGCGCGGCGGGTTTCGTACAGACGGCCGCCGGGAGCGCACAAGGCCGAAATGGTGTCCGGGCCGTTGATGGCCGCTTCGATGGCGTACTGCCCCGGCACGTTGGCACACAGGCGCAGTGCACTCAGCAGATCCATCGCGTGCAGGAAATCGCGCACCACTTCGCCATCGCCGGATAGCACCGACCAACCCACGCGCCAGCCACAGGCGCGGTGCACCTTGCTCAGCCCGCTGAAGGTGATGCAAGGCACGTCGCCGGCCAGTGGCGCCACCGGTTCGAACCTGGCGCCGTCGTACAGCACCTGGTCGTAGATCTCATCGACCATCAGCAGCAGCTTGTGCTTGGCGGCGATGGCGACGATGCGCTCCAGCAGCTCGCGCGGATACGCGGCGCCGGTCGGATTGTTGGGATTGATCAGCACGATGGCGCGGGTGCGCGAGGACACCAGCGCTTCGATCTCGCTCGGATCGGGCAGGAAATCGTTTTCCGGATCGCAGCGGTAATAGACCGGGCGGCCGTCGTTGAGAATGGTCGCCGCCGACCACAGCGGGTAGTCGGGCGAGGGCACCAGCACTTCGTCGCCGGGATTGAGCAGCGCACGCAGCGACAGGTCGATGAGTTCGCTCACGCCGTTGCCGATGAATACCCGATCGGCGCTGGCATGCGGCGTGCCGCGACGCGCATATGCCGCTGCAACCGCTTCGCGCGCGGCGGGCAGGCCTTGCTGATGGGTATAGGGATCGGTGTGGTCGATATCGCCGATGATCGCCTTTTGCAGATGCGCCGGCGCACGGAACCCGAACGCGCCCGGGTTGCCGATGTTCAATTTGATCAGCTTGCGGCCCTGCGCCTCCAGCTCCCGGGCTCGCCGTGCCAGTTCGCCACGGATTTCGTAACGGACTTCGGATAGGCGTTCGCGGGTCTTCAAGGTAGGCATGGCGGGGCGGAAGGGGCAAATAACGAGTCGCCAGCTTAGCGGAAAACCGCTGTCCGGGCGGCGCGGAGTTCAGGGGCCGTCTAGAATCAACGCATGACGCTCGAATCCCCGGATTTTTCCCCGCTCCGCCCCATCGGCTGGCCCTATGCCGGCGCGCCGGAAGATGCCGCTTGGCAAAAGGCCTTCGCGGCCCATCCCCGGGCCGTTCCCGCGCGGGTGGTGGAGCAGCACCGATCCGGCTACGTGGTCGCCAACGCACCCGGCGCGGCGATCAAGGCCGAGTCCCTGCCGGAATGGCAGCGCCCACGCTTCCCCTCGCACGAGCGGCCGGCGGTGGGCGATTGGGTGTTGCTGGAAGGCAAGCGCATCGTCGCGCTGTTGCCGCGGCATACCGCCATCAAGCGTGGCGCCGCCGGCGAGCATTACCACCAGCAGGTCATCGCGGCCAATATCGACACGGTATTCATCGTTTGCGGCCTGGACGCGGATTTCAATCCACGCCGGATCGAACGCTACCTGCTGCTGGTGGGCGGCGGCGGTGCGCAGCCGGTCGTGGTGCTGACGAAGGCCGACAAGACCGAATACGGCCCCGACGCGATCGCCACGCTGGAAGAACTCGCAATCCAGGACATTCCGATGCACGCGGTCAACGCCAAGGATCCCGCCAGCGCGGCGGTGCTCGAACCCTGGCTGGGCCCCGGCCGCACGGTGGTGCTGGTGGGTTCGTCCGGTGCTGGCAAGTCCACGTTGACCAATACCTTGCTGGGCAACGAGAAGATGAAGACCAGCGAAGTGCGCGAGAGCGATTCGCGCGGCCGCCACACCACCACTTACCGCGCGCTGATTCCGTTGCCGTCCGGCGCCTGCCTGATCGACACGCCCGGCATGCGCGAGCTGAAACCGACCGGTGAAGAAGATCTGGGCGAAGGCGGTTTCGCCGACATCGAAGCCTTGGCCGAGCAATGCAAGTTCCGCGATTGCTCGCACCAGCGCGAACCCGGCTGCGCAGTGCGCGCGGCTATCGAGCGCGGCGAGTTGGACGAGGAACGCTTCCACAATTACCTGAAGCTCCGCGACGAAGTCGCCGCCGCCGCCGACAAACTGGCAGCGCGCCTGGCGCAGAAATCAGATGCGCGTGTGCAGAACAAGCCATCGAATAAGCGGTTGGACGATAAGTACGGCAAGCGTTAGCAGACCTCAAGATCATTCAGAAAGACCCTTCCCCTGTTTACAGGGGAAGAGCCTGCCCCGTACTTGATACGGGGTGCCGAAGGCGGAAGGGGTGCTTTTCGCGCGATGCATGATCAAACTGAAAAGCAAGATCAAAAAATCAAAATCAAAAGCACCCCTCCTCAATCCTCCCCTGCGCTGCGCGCAAGGGAGGAGGCAGAAGCAAAAGCACATCTCAATGACTGACATGAATCCTGATATCGCCCACCACGCCGCGCTCGACGCGCGCATGGTCAAGGCAGTGCGCGGCATCAAGCTGTTGAGCCTGGCGAGTTGGCCGGCCACCGTGCAGGCGCCATTCCTGGAAGGTTTCGCGCGCGGACAGCCGCAGCTGCCGCAGATCGATTATCCACGCCTGGATTTCGGCGACGCGCGCCGCGAGCTGGCGAAAGTGGCCCTCGCGGCCGACCCATCGCACCCGCTGGGCACCTATCTGCGCGAGTCCGCGCAAAGCTGGGATATCGCCGCGCAGCTGTTGGAATCGCTGGGCACGAATGAGGTGACGGTGCATTCGGCCGCGTTGTTCGGTCAGCCGGACGAAGCGCTGCCGGGCCATGGGCCGACCACGCGCGAAGCCGCACAGCATTTCATCGCCATTGCCAATGGCATGGATCACGCGTTGCTGGCACCGGAAGAACAGATTCCGGTTTCCGCCACGGCCTTGCAGTTGCAGTTGCAGAGCGACCTGGACGATTTCTTCGATGGCCGCGTGATCACGGTGGAATTGGATCCTGAGCTGATCGCGAAGGCGGCGGCAGGCGCCAACCGCATCCGGCTACGCCATGGCGCCGCGTTCAGCGACTACGACAGGCGGCAACTTCTGCAGCATGAAGCACTGGTGCATTCGCTGACCGCGTTGAACGGGCGAGAACAACTCAACCTGCCCAGCCTGGCGTTGTCATCGCCGCGCGTCACCGCCACACAGGAAGGGTTGGCCACCTTCGCCGAACAAATCACCGGCAGTATCGACATCGAACGCATGAAGCGCATCAGCCTGCGTATCGATGCCGTGGCGATGGCGCTGAACGGCGCGAACTTCATCGAAGTGTTCCGCTATTTCGTCGATGCCGGCCAGAATCCGGAAGAAAGTTTCTCTTCCGCACAGCGCGTGTTCCGCGGCGTGCCCACGCACGGCGGCGCGGCGTTCACCAAGGACACGGTGTACCTGCGTGGATTGATCGGCGTGCACACCTTCTTCCGCCACGCGCTCCAGCAGGACCGCCTTGGTTTATGCCGGCGCCTGTTTGCCGGCAAGATGACATTGAGCGACGTGCAGGCTTTCGATCCATTGTTCGACAGCGGCGTGCTGGCGCCACCGCGCTGGCTGCCGCCGTGGGTCAGCCGCGCGAACGGCTTGGCAGGAATGCTGGCGTTCTCGTTGTTCGCCAATAAGATCCGGATGGATCAGTTGGATACGCCGTCGATTTAGGAGGCGCGCGGCCGGGCGATCGATGAGGAGAAACGGGAACGGGGAACAGGGAACGGGGAATGACCGACCCACGGCGCGTTTGTGCAACGGCTGAAGTCGTGACGAACACCCAGAAAGCTTTCTTCCTGGTCGCTCCCAGTTACCCGACCCGGTCAGAAATCCACCTGTAACTTTTGTTCAAGTGATGACAGATTCGTCACCCCGGCGTAGGCCGGGGCCCAGCGACTTATTACCATCCGGAGTGAAAGGCACTGGGTCCCGGCTTGCGCCGGAAGCGCTCTTTAACAGCCGAATGGCTGGTCATGACGACGATTGTCTTCATGAGCAGTAGTTGATTCGAATGCTCCAGGAGGTGCCATTGGCTGTCCTGGAACGGAGGCCGCTACGTCAGCCATTGCGCAAACGCGCCATGGCTCGGTCATTCCCCGTTCCCCGTTCCCCGTTCCCGCTTCTTCTTACCCTCAAAAATCCACCTGCAACCGCCCCAGCAGCGCGCTGGTCCGATCAAGCGTAGCGTTGTTCAGACGGTCGCGGCTGCGGCTTTCCACCCAATCCAGCATCACGCGCAGGTGCGGGCGCGGATACCAGTTCACGCCGGCGCTCCATGCGCTGACGGCCTGATCGCGCGAGACAGGCAAGCCATTGACGTTCTGCCGGCCGCTGATGGTGTCGTAGCGCAGCGCCACTTCCCACGCGCCGCCGCGCGACGTCGGTTGGATGCGCCCAAACCGGCCGGTCTTTGCATCGTAAGGACGGATTTCGCCGGTCAGCATCCATGCCGCCTGGGCATAGCCCGTGGAGAGCCGCCCTGTTTGTGCGCCATCGTCGAAGCGCGCGCCGCCAAGTTCGCTCTGATAAGAAAAAGCGCCGTGGACGCCCGCCAGTTCCAGCGAGTATTTGTCCACACGGGTGTCCAGTCCACGGCTGAAATCGAGCAGGGTGATGCGGTTGGCGTCGGAGAACAGCCCATTCGGACGCACGCGCACGCGCAGCGCCGAAGCACCATCGGCGCCGGGGTGGTCGTACTCCTCACGTGCCACCGAAAGGCCGACATGCAGCACCCGGCCTTCGTCGCGCCACGGCGCGTAAGTGCCGCGTGCCACCGCGGCCTCGCCCTTGGTTTGCCATACGTCGATATTTTCCAGGCTGTAGACGCTGCCGCCCAGGGTGTAGCCATTGCGTGCGGACAACCAGCCGGCGCCCAGGCGGTAGGTAGGCGCCAACGCCTGGCCCAGATAGCTGCGCTCCACGAAAGAGGTGTGGTTGGAGCTGACCCGGTCATCCAGAGTGACGAACTGCTTGAACTGGCCAACGGTCAACGTACCTGCCTTGAACTTGCGCGTGACGTAGACATCGCGCGCGATCACTTCATCGCCGGAAAAGTCGGCTTCCAGCTTGTAGCCCAAGCCGTAGAACTTGCCGGAAATGTCCAGCCACGCCGCACGCAGATCCGAGTCGTCAGCGACAGGTGCGCCGCGCGAGTCGTTGTCGAAACGCGCGATATCCCAGTGCAATCGTCCGCCGACCTTGGCCGTGATGTCTTTCTCTTCGCCCTCGGCGGCTTGCGCCCCGGAGGCGCATGCCAGCAGCAGGAGCGACGCGAAGGGAAGCAGGCGGGTGCGTTGCAAGGTCATCGGCATGTCTGATGGGAGTGAGTGAATCGCAAGATGACAGTTGCATGGCGCAGCACCAATAACGCATTGGTAGTAGGGCGCGTCATCCATTCTCAAGTAGGTCGCGTCGGTCTGGCGGCCACTCCCTCGCTCTTCCTTGCCCGGAACACACGCAAGAGCAGCGCGACCTGCGTGAGAACGCACGCCCCTGTGATCGCCAGTCGGAATATGCCTCCGTCATGCTGCGCGGCATCATCTCAAGACCGGCTGTCCGTGCCAGACTTGCGGCATGAGCGACAACAAGATCCTGGTGGCCGACGATCACCCGCTGTTTCGCGCGGCGGTGCTGCATGCGCTAAGGGAAACGATGTCCGGCGTTGTGACCGTGGAGGCCTCCAGCGTTTCCACCCTCACGGCGGCATTGACGGAGCATCCCGACATCCAGCTGGTATTGCTGGACCTGACCATGCCCGGTGCGCGCGGCTTTTCCTCCCTGGTGTATTTGCGTGGAGAGCGGGCGGATATTCCCGTAATCGTGATTTCCTCCAACGACCACCCGCGGGTGATCCGCCGCGCGCAGCAGTTCGGCGCGGCCGGCTTCATTCCCAAGTCCTCGCCAGTGGAGGTCATCCGCACCGCCGTGCAAACGGTGCTGGACGGCGGCACCTGGTTCCCGCCGCTGACCGCGGAACGTTCCGAATCCGACGACCGCCTGGCCGCCCGGCTTGCGCAGCTGACACCGCAACAATTCCGCGTACTGCTGTGCATTGCCGACGGTTTGTTGAACAAGCAGATCGCCTACGAGCTGGGCTTGGCCGAAAACACCGTGAAAGTGCACGTGACCGCGATCTTGAAGAAGCTGGAGTGCAATAGCCGCACCCAAGCCGCGGTGCTGGTGAAGGCGCTGGAACAGCAAGAGGGTGGGGCGGAGTTGTAGTGGCTTGTCGTAGAGCGGAGCTGCGCCTCGCGATAGCACAGCGTCTGTAACGATGATGCCGTCGCAACGGCACGCGATATTGAATTGTGTTGTTCGTAGAGCCGAGCTTGCTCGGCTGCTTTTCGTTCCGAAACAAGAGCAGCCGAGCAAGCTCGGCTCCGCAAAGCCCGGATGC
>NZ_JAVGJT010000029.1:0-7328 GCF_040948865.1 Pseudoxanthomonas sp. UTMC 1351
GGGTTGACCCCCGTCGCCCTAGGAAACTGTGCGCTCTCCGCTCCTAAGCAGCATCTGCATCATCAACGCACGCAGCGCAGCCGGCCTAACCGGCTTGGACAAAAACCCCCAACCACGCTCACGGGCAAGTGCTCGCACCGCGTCATCGCGCTCCGCGGTCACCAGGATCACTGCGGTGTCCTGGCCCCACCGTTCCGCCAACTCGGTGTACAACTCGGGCCCTGTGGTCTGGCCCAGGCGCACATCCAGCAACAGAATGCCGGGAGCGCCGCCAGGTTGCGCCGCTGCCAACGCTTCGTTCACTCCGGCCGCCAATACCACTCGACACGACCAGCGCTCCAGCAGCGTCCGGCTTGCTTCACAAACGCGAGGGTCGTCGTCGATGCACCAGACCAAGCAGCCTCGCAGGGATGTGTCGTCTTCCGACTCGACCGAAGCGATGTCGGGGATCACCGCATCTGCCTCGCCCCAAGGCACAACGATGCTGAAGACGCTGCCTTGTCCCACCGTGGAGCGCAGGCCGATCGAATGGTCCAAGAGCCGCGCGATCCGCTCCACGATAGCCAGGCCCAGACCAGCGCCGCGATCATCCACCGTTCCATCGTCCAGCCGACGGAACTCCTCGAATATTTCGCGCTGACGGCTTTTTGGAATGCCCGGGCCGGTGTCGTGCACTTCGATGCGCAAACCGTCCTTCGTACGTCGGCAGCCCAGCAGGATGCGGCCTTTCGGCGTGTAGCGGATGGCGTTGGATAGAAAGTTCTGCAGGATGCGGCGCAGCAACGCTTCATCGGTACGCACGACCGCGCGCGTTGCGACGTAATCCAACTTCAGTCCCCGCTCGCGCGCCAGCATGCCGAACTCGCGGGCCAGTGTTTCCAGCAAGGGACCCAACGCGAAATCCTGGACGCGTGTTTCCAATGCGCCAGACTCCAGCCGCGAAATATCCAGCAGACTGTTGAGGATGGCGTCCTGCGCGGCCAGCGCGCCTTCCACGTTGTCGGCAATCTGCTGGGCGCCGGGCTCATCCAGGCGCCCGCGCAGTGCGGATACGAACATGCGCGCGGCGTTCAACGGTTGCAGCAGGTCGTGCACCGCGGCTGCAACGAAGCTCGTCTTGGAGCGGTTGGCGCTTTCCGCCTCGCGCTTGGCTACCGCCAGGTCACGCGTGCGCTCTTCGATGCGATGCTCCAGCGCGTCGGCCAGCGAGCGCAGCTCGCGTGCGGCCTGCTTGTAAGCAGTGATGTCGGCATAGCTGGTGACGAAGCCGCCGTCGGGCAGCGGATTGCCGCGTATTTCGATCACCGTGCCATCGCCACGTTCGCGCTCGTGCATGTGCGGTTTGCCGGAACGAAGATGATCCAAACGGCGCGCGATGGCCTCTTCTATCGGGCCCGGTCCCAGCAAACCGCGACGTGCGTTGTAGCGGAAGACGTCTTCGATGGGCCGGCCGACATGGATGAAACCAGCTGGAAACTTGAACAGCTCGATGTACCGCCGATTCCACGCGACCAGCCGAAGATCGGCATCGATCACACAGACACCCTGCGGCAGATGCTGCAGGCTGGGACTCTCACCATAGTCGGCGCGGCCGGCCGCCTGTACCAGCCCGTCCTGCGCGGTACGTAGTTCGATGGCGTGCTGCTCGACCAACTGCTGCAGTTCCACCCGGCTGCGTTCGCGCAGTCGTGCCATGCGCCGTCGTTGCTGCATGAAAAGCAGCAGAAAAGTCGTTGCCAGCAGGCCCGCCGCGACCGCGATGCCGGCCGTTTGTCCAGCCAGTTGCGCCGGCCGCGTGGGGCGTAGCAGATGCAATGTCCAATTCTGCTTTGGCAACGGTTGCGACAACCAGAGCAGCTCGCCCGCTTGCGGCACGCGGATGCGGTGCACGCCTGCGGTCAGTTCGCCCAAGTCGCGATGGTTCAACAGCCGCAACGGCACGTCGCCGTACTGGCGCGTTCGCGCCAGCTCAACGCGTTCGTCGGCCCGCAACGGACGCAAGTCCTTATAGCGCCAGCGCTCGCGGCCGGAGAGAAAAATGATGCCGTGCGCGTCGCTGACAAAGACGTGATCCGGCAGATTGCGCCATGCCGCTTCCAACTCGTTGAAGACCAGTTTCACCACCACCACGCCGATCACCTGGCCTTCGTCGTCCCGCACCGCCTGAGACAGGAAATAGCCGGGTACGCCGGTGGTATAGCCCAGCGCATAGAAATCGCCCACGCCATTGGCCATGGCTTTCTGGAAATAAGGTCGAAAGCCGTAGTCCACGCCGACATTGCTGTCGGGCCGCCGCCAGTTGCTCGCGGCAATGGAGTAACCGCGGCGGTCCAATAGCGTCAATGTCGACGTGGCGGCGGCACCGTTGACCTGCTCCAGCTTGCGATTGAGGCGGTCGACATCGGCGGCATCCAATGCGCCGTGCTTCAACATGGCTTGCTCCAGTGCGTCGCCGACTTCCGGATCCATCGCCAGTACGGCGGGCAACACGCGGTAGCGTTCGATCACCGCCTGCAGCGCATCGTCATGCACCCGCAACTGCTCGCGCGCCTGTATTGCACTGGTAAGCAGGCTGCGTCGCTCAGTTTCATGTGCCACCAACCAGGACAGCAGCCCGATGACCAGCGCGATGGCGCTGCCGATCAGCAATAGTCGAAAGCGGGGGCGGGTTTGCGAAAGCATGGCGGCATCGTCGCGTGTGGAGAGGATTTGTGCCAGGGGTGGAGCGGTGAAGAGTGAATGGCGAATGGTGAAGAGAGAAAGCCGGATTCTCTCTTTCCTCTTCACCCTTCGCCCTTACCCACCTAGTACCAATGCGTTATTGGTCCCGGACCGCAGGGCTGCCATTGTCGCTCCGTCATCCTGCTACCGGAGTTTCCGTCATGTCAGCCGCCAAATCTTCACGGCTCTATCTATGGGTCTTGTGCGCCATCGTGATCGGTGGGCTGATCGGGCACTTCGCGCCGGAGACCGGTGTTGCGATGAAGCCATTGGGAGACGGATTCATCTCGCTGATCAAGATGCTGATCGCGCCCATCATCTTCCTGACCGTGGTCATCGGTATTGCCGGTGTCGCTGATGTGAAGAAAGTGGGACGGGTCGGCGCCAAGGCGATCCTCTATTTCGAAGTGGTTTCGACTTTCGCGCTTGGCATCGGTTTGCTGGTGGTCAACCTGTGGCGTCCGGGTGCGGGCTTCAACGTCGATCCTGCCACCCTGGATGCGTCGGCTGTCGCCAAGTACGCGGAAAAGGCGCAGGACCAGAGCACCGTCGATTTCCTGCTGAACATCATTCCCAAGACCTTCACCGAGGCGTTCACCGGTAACGGCGACCTGCTGCAGGTGCTGCTGCTGGCGTGCCTGTTCGGCTTCGCGCTGATGGCGGTGGGCGAGAAGGCCAAGCCGGTGATGGGATTGTTCGAATCCATCTCGCAGGTGTTCTTCCGCATGATGGGCACAATCATGAAGCTGGCGCCGATCGGTGCTGGCGGTGCCATGGCGTTCACCATCGGCAAGTACGGCGTGGACGCGCTGGGCCCGCTGATGAAGCTGATGGGCGGCTTCTATGCCACCTGCGCCATCTTTGTGTTGGTGGTGTTGGGCGCCATCGCGCACTTCACCGGATTCTCCATCATCAAATTCCTGCGTTACATCCGCGGCGAACTGCTGTTGGTGCTGGGCACGTCTTCGTCCGAGTCCGCGCTGGTGCCGTTGATGCAAAAGCTCGAAAAGCTGGGTTGTCCGAAATCGGTCGTCGGCCTGGTAGTGCCCAGCGGCTACTCATTCAACCTGGACGGCACCAACATCTACCTGACCATGGCGGCGCTGTTCATCGCGCAGGCCATGAACATCGACCTGACCATGACGCAGCAATTGACTTTGCTGTTGGTGGCCATGCTGACTTCCAAGGGCGCGTCCGGCGTGACCGGCGCCGGCTTCATCACCCTGGCCGCCACGCTGGCCGTGGTGCCTTCGGTGCCGGTCGCCGGCCTGGCGCTGATTCTGGGCATCGACCGCTTCATGAGCGAAGCGCGCGCCATCACCAACATCATCGGCAATGGCGTCGCCACCCTGGTGGTGTCGCGCTGGGAAGGCGAGCTGGACGTGGCCAAGCTGCGGGCTGAATTGTCCGCCGGCCCTGGTGGCTTGATCGAAACGCCGGAGCTGCAACCGGAGGTGCCGGGACGGTTCGGTGGTCCGGGGCAGGTGGTGTTGGGTGATGCTGATTAAAGCAGAACCCTGTGGAGCGCGTCATCGATATGGATGACACGCCTTCGGCCTTACGCATCACTTAACAATGAAATCGTCATGACCAGCCATTCGGCTGTTGAAGAGCACTTCCGGCGTTCGCCGGGATGACGCCGGATTGCTAACTAGCGCGACACGTGGGTGCGGTTCCCAAGCGGCGCTCCCTTCACCCCTGCCCGGTAATCGCACGACAGAGCCGTTAGAATCCAGAGTCCCGCCATTCCATGCCCTTTCCATGTCCAACGAAGATCTGAAACAGGCCGCGCTCGAATACCACCGCATCTCGCCCCCCGGCAAGATCAAGATCGCCGCCACCAAGCCGATGCTGACCCAGCGCGACCTGGCCCTGGCGTATTCGCCGGGCGTGGCCTACGCCTGCGAGGCCATCGTGGAAGATCCCAAGGCAGCCAGCGAGATGACCGCGCGCGGCAACCTGGTGGCGGTGGTGACCAACGGCACCGCGGTGCTGGGCCTGGGCAACATCGGCCCACTCGCCGGCAAGCCGGTGATGGAAGGCAAGGGCGTGCTGTTCCAGAAGTTCGCCGGCATCGACGTGTTCGACATCGAGATCGACGAAACCGACCCCGACAAGCTGGTCGACATCATCGCCAGCCTGGAACCGACCTTCGGCGGCATCAACCTGGAAGACATCAAGGCGCCAGAATGCTTCATCGTCGAGCGCAAGCTGCGCGAGCGGATGAAGATCCCGGTTTTCCACGACGACCAGCACGGCACCGCGATCATCGTCGGCGCGGCGGTGGTCAATGCGCTGGAAGTAGTGGGCAAGAAGATCGAAGACGTGAAGCTGGCCACCAGCGGCGCCGGCGCGGCCGGTATCGCCTGCCTGGACATGCTGGTGGCGCTGGGCCTGAAGCCCGAGAACATCCTGGCGGTGGATCGCGACGGCGTGCTGTTCACCGGCCGCCCGCATCTGGATCCGGACAAGGCGCGTTACGCGCGCGACACCGACAAGCGCACGCTGGCCGAGATCGTCGAAGGAAGCGACGTTTTCCTGGGCCTGTCCGCCGCCGGCGTGCTCAAGCCGGAAATGGTCGCCACCATGGCCGACAAGCCGATCATCCTGGCGCTGGCCAATCCCCACCCGGAGATCCTGCCGGAGGACGCCAAGAAGGTGCGCCCGGACTGCATCATCGCCACTGGCCGTTCGGACTATCCCAACCAGGTCAACAACGCGCTCTGCTTCCCGTACATTTTCCGCGGCGCGCTCGACGTAAGTGCCACCGGCATCAACGAGGCCATGAAACTGGCCTGCGTGAACGCCATCGCCAGCCTGGCACGGCGCGAAGCCTCCGACCTGGGCGCCGCCTATGGCGACGACGTGCCCAGCTTCGGCCCGGAATACCTGATTCCACGTCCGTTCGACCCGCGCCTGCTGGTCGAACTGGCGCCGGCGGTAGCGAAGGCCGCCATGGACTCCGGCGTGGCGTTGCGCCCGCTGGACGATGTCGATGCTTATCGCGAAAAGCTGGGCCAGTTCGTCTATCGCACCAGCCTGATGATGAAGCCGGTATACGACCGCGCCCGCGCCGACAAAAAGCGCGTGGTGTACGCCGAAGGCGAGGAAGAAACCGTGCTGCGCGCCGTGCAGACGGTGATCGATGAAGGCCTGGCGTTCCCGATCCTGATCGGCCGCCCCGATGTCATCGATGCGCGCATCAAGCGCCTGTGCCTGCGCATGCGCGCCGGCGTGGATTTCGAACTGACCAACGTCGATGACGATCCGCGCTTCAACGAATACTGGCAGTACTACCATGCGCTGACCTCGCGTCGCGGCGTCACCGTGTCGGCCGCGAAGAACCTGATGCGTTCACGGCCGACGCTGATCGCCGCGGTGATGGTGGCACGCGGCGAAGCCGATGCGCTGGTCAGCGGCATCGTCGGCCGCTTCCACAAGAAGCTGGGCTACGTGCGCAGCGTGATCCCGCTGGACCCCGGTGTGCAGTCGACCTCGGCCATGACCGGCGTCATCAACAACCAGGGCGCGTGGTTCTTCCTCGACACCCATGTGCAGGACGACCCCAGCGCCGAGCAGATTGCCGAAGCCACCTTGCAGGCGGCGTATCGCCTTAAGCTGTTCGGAATAGAACCGCGCATCGCGTTGCTGTCGCATTCCAACTTCGGCAGCCACGAAACACCCGGCTCGCTGAAGATGCGCAAAGTGCGCGAGCTGTTGCTCAAGCGCAAACCGGATTTGAACGTTGATGGCGAAATGCAGGGCGATACCGCCTGGGACGAAGTGCTGCGCAACCGCATCATGCCCGGCAGCACACTGACCGGCCGCGCCAATCTGTTCGTGCTACCGAACCTGGATGCCGCCAATATCACCTACAACATGGTGCGCGTGGTCACCGACGGCGTCGCCATCGGCCCGATCCTGATGGGCATCTCCAAGCCGGTCCACATCCTGACCACCAGCGCCACCCCCCGCCGCGTCATCAACATGACCGCAATAGCCGCCGTCGACGCGCAGATCCGCCATCAGTTGGAAGCCGAGAAAGCCAGCCACGTTTAAAGTGGGCGGCCCCGATCGCTCCTACAAGAGAAATTCTTGCTTTTGTAGGCTGTGAGGCGCGTGCCCAACGTGTGGGAGCGACGTGAGTCGCGACCGTGATCTCGCCAAAGATCATGATCGCGACTCACCTTTGCCGGTTGCTAGCAGGCTCCACGGGAAAATCCTAGGCAGAAAAGAAAGATTTCCTGGCTAGTAAATCCACGGTCGCGACTCACGTCGCTCCCACAAGGAAAGATTCCTACCGGCCGGATCCGCCTCCAAAAGGAAAGATCCCCGCTTCTGTAGGAGCGCCGTCCCGGCGCGAGCTCTGCGGATTTTCTAGCAATGAAGCGACTCGCATACCCAACATGTGGGAGCGACGTAAGTCGCGACAGGGCTTTACCTGTGGAGCCCCATCGCGACTCACCGGTGCCGGCATGCCGGCACCACTCCTACAAGAGAAATTCTTGCTTTTGTAGGAGCGCCGTCCCGGCGCGAGCTTTGACCAGCTTCGCTGTTGAAGAGCTTTTCGCTTCCATCGCGATCTGACAGAAAGAGCTCGCGGCGGG
>NZ_JAVGJT010000030.1:0-85273 GCF_040948865.1 Pseudoxanthomonas sp. UTMC 1351
GCGGCGGTTTCTTCCAGGTTGGCGGCTTGTTGTTCGGTACGGCGAGACAGATCGGTATTGCCGGAGGCGATTTCGCCGGCGGCGGTGTTGATGGACACCGACGCACCCTGGATGCGTCCAACAATGTCGGTCAGCTGCGCCACGGTGGCGTTGGCGTCATCGCGCATACGGGCGAACACGCCGTGGAAATCGCCATCCATGCGCGCTGTCAGGTCACCGCGGGCGATGGCCTGCAACAGGCCGGAGGTTTCGCTCAGGTTCTCGTCGGTGGTTTCCATCAGGCGGTTCAGGCCTTCGACCATCACGTGGAAATCGTACTGGTAGCGTTCGGCGTCGCCGCGCACGGAGAAGTCGCCCGCCACCGCCGCTTCGGTCAGCCGCTTGATCTCGGCGTTGATCGCCGACAGATTGCTCTTGGTGGCGTCCATCGCTTCCGTCAGTGCGGCTTTTTCGCCCGGCAGACGATCCATATCGACCGACAAATCGCCAATGGCGTAGCGCTGCATGATCTCAACCAGGCGCATTTTCACTGCGATATGGGAGGCGACCAGTGCGTTGGTGTCGCGTACCATGCGGCCGTAGTCGCCGGGGAACGCGGTTTCGTCCATGCGGTAGCTGATCTCGCCGGCATCATGGCGCGTAGCCATTTCCATCTGCGCGGCGGAGACCGCCTGCAGGCGCGATTGCATCTGCTGCATGCTTTCCAGCAGCTGGCCGGTTTCGTCGCGGCCACTATTTACGATTGTGTTATCCAACTTGCCGGTAGCGATGGCGCCAGCGACCCGGGTTGCCTGCAACAGCGGGCGCGAGATAGCGCGGGCAATGAACCAGCCTGCCAGCACGGCGATGGAAGTCAGCAGCACCAGGCTGACGATCATCCCAGTGACCGCGCGTTTATAGCTGTCGTTGGAAAGCTTCAGCTCCTTGTTCAACTGGTCTGCGTTGTACTGGGTCAATTCGATCAGTTTGGCGAACAGTTCACGGCGCGTGGGGCGCGATTCGTCATCGGAAATTTTCTGGGCAGTGGCGACATCGCCAGCGCGGATGGCGTCACCCATGCGGGTGTTGGCGTCGTAATAGCGCGCCAGGTGCTTCTTGACCTCGGCGTAGAACGCGGCTTCCCGGCCTGCGGCCGTGGAGCGTTCATAGATGGCCTGCGCTTGGGTGACTGCATCGCGCGATTTCTGCATGCGCTTGAAATAGTCCTCCACCGCCTCCGGCTCATCCGCACGCGCGATCTGCGCCAGCTCGAAGGTGCGCAATTCGCCCAACTGTGCGCGTATCTCACCGAGTTGTTCCACCGCGGGGAACCAGACCGTCTGGATTTCCACCGCCAGCTTGTTGGAGGCGCTCATCTGTGCCAACGCATACGTTCCCAGGCCGATGGTCATCAGCGAGGTGATGGTGAAAGCCACGGCCAGCTTTCTGGCGATGGAGATGTTTTGGAACCATTTCATCGGGAGATCTCCGGTAATGCAGTGAATTGCCGTGCGGACGGTGCACGGCCATGGCGGACGCTGCGGGCGCCGGCAGGAAGGAGGCTTTCCGGCTGGGCGGTAATGCGTTGTCTGCCAACGAAGTAACGGCGGCGCGCTAGCAAACTTGATATCTGGCTGTCAAAAAGTAATTGCATTTACCTGATGAGCGGTCGAGGGCTGCGTGGCAAGCGTTTGCGGCTGGACAGTGGCCGCTGTTTTATAGCGGGAGAGGAAGCTCAAAGCTCGCTTACGAACTCATCATCTGCGATGTCGTCATCCCGGCGAACGTCGGGACCCAGCGACTTTTCGCTATCTGGAGCCAGGCACTGGGTCCCGGCCTACGCCGGGATGACGAATCTGTTGGTTTAGAGTTTCCGCGCATAGCCGCCGTCACGTGCGGTCGGCCGCGCTGGGCCGATCTACAGCCGCAATCGAATCAAAAACTCAACTGCGCCCGCAACTCAAAAACGCGCGGCGAGGCGGAGAACGCGCCGCGTTCGGCGTCGACCCACACATGATTGGCCTGGAACTTGAAGTAGCGGTTGAGGTACCAGTTGGCGCCCAACGTCCAGTCCTGCTGGCGGCCGGCGGCGATGCCGTCGCTGTCCAGGTCGATGCGGCTGTAGCGCGCCAGCAGTTCGACCGCGCCGTATTTGCCGGCCGGTTTCGGATTGGCCACGTTGCCACCGCTGTAGACGCGCGATTCGCCGGTGACCAACCAGCTTCCGAAGATATAGCCGCCATCGGCCGAGTACGAAGGCAGGCCCAGCTCGCGTTCGGTCTTCTGCCGCAGGTATTCGCCTTGCACTGACCACGGACCGTCGATCCAGAGCACTTCCAGGCCGGTGCGGCGGATGTTGTCCACGCGGCTCAGGTTGCCAGAGTCGACCAATCGAACGCCGGTGAGCGCGGCTTCCGGCTTAGCGCGCCAGCGGACGCTGGGGAACACTTCCACGCCGCGCCCATTGATTTCGCTGTCCGGATTTTCCTGCGACGCGGAAACGCCCAGGTGCAGAACGCGCGTGGCTTCTTTCATCGGCGTCCATGCAGCCCGCGCGGCCACGGTGTCGCCTTTGTTGTTGCCTTGCAGATCCGATTCGAAGAAATAACCCACGTTGGTGATATAGGCGGGACGTTCGAACGCCCAATCGACGCCACCGCGCCGGCCTTGGTAGAACGCCTGCGTCGGTAGCGAGTTCTCCATGAAGCTGGCGTTGCGGGTCGCGGTATTGCCTTCGAAGCCGAGCGGGAGTTTCATCTGGCCGACACGCATTTTGCCCAGATCGCGGCCGAACAGCGCCTTGGTTTCCAAGCGTAACGCCACGTCCAGCCACGTCTTGGCCTGGAAGTCGAAGGTCGCACCAAAGTCGTAGTAGCCCTTGCGCTTGAGCGTGACGCCGACTTCCTGGCGACGCCACGCATCGTCGTCGTGCAATGCGGTGGACGCGCCGTAGCCGGCACCGGAAAAATCATTGGAATCGTAGGCAAGGTTGCCGGTGAGGGCCAATTCCGTGCCGTTGGCGGAGGTCAGTTTCGGCGGCCACAACGTGGCTTGGCTGGCGGCAGGTTTGTCTTGTGCCTGGGCCGGTGCATGCACGGCCAGCAGAGCGAGAGCGAGAAGGGACAGCGACTTCATGGTGAATTCCTACGGTACGGACGAGCACTTTCTGCGGGCGGCCTCCATGGCTGTTTTTTTCCTTCTCCCTCCGGGAGAAGGTGGCGCGCAGCGACGGATGAGGGAATGGAGTTTCCGCTTGTAGGAAAGCTGGCTAGTGAATCATTGCCATTCCCTCATCCGCCCCCGTATCAAGTACGGGGCAGGCTCTTCGGGCACCTTCTCCCGGAGGGAGAAGGGAAAAGCTTCCCAACTCCAATCAAGCCGCTTGCGGAACGCGCAGCGAGCGCACCAGGCCGCCGATGTCGACGATCAGTGCCACGCGTCCATCGCCCAAAATGGTGGCGCCGGATATGCCGTCGATGCGGCGGTAGTTGTTTTCGATGTTCTTGACGACAACCTGCTGTTGGCCGATGAGTTCGTCCACTTCCAATGCAAGTTTCTGGCCATCGCCTTCCACCACGACCACCAGCGAATCGGCTGTGCGTCGCTCGCCATAGGTGTAGTACTCGCTCAGCGACACCATCGGCAGATATTCCCCGCGTACGCGCAAAACGCGGCCTTCGCCGGCGAGCGTGCGGACGTCTTCAGCCTGCGGCTGCAATGCTTCCAGTACGTAGGACAGCGGGAGGATCAGGGTTTCCTCGCCAACCGATACCGCCATGCCATCGAGAATAGCCAGCGTCAGCGGCAAGCGGATCACCACGCGGGTGCCGGCGCCGGCGGCGCTTTCCAACTGCACTTCGCCGCCCAACGCCTGGATGTTACGGCGGACCACATCCATGCCGACACCGCGGCCGGAAAGATCGGTCACCGCTTCGGCGGTGGAGAATCCGGGCTGGAAGATCAGGTCCCAGATCTGTGCGTCGGTCGGGTTTTCGGGCACGTGCAGGCCGCGCTCCAATGCCTTGGCGAGGATGCGCTCGCGGTTCAGGCCGCGGCCGTCGTCGCTGACTTCGATCACGATGTGGCCGCCCTGGTGCGAGGCAGCCAGCGTGATCGTGCCGGTCTCGTCCTTGCCGGCTTCGCGGCGCGCTTCGGGCAGTTCCAGACCGTGGTCGATGGAGTTGCGTACCAGGTGAACCAGCGGATCGGCGATGCGTTCGATCAGGCCTTTGTCCAACTCGGTGCCTTCGCCGATCGTTCGCAGGCGCACTTGCTTGCCCAGGCGCGCGGAGAGATCGCGCACAAGCCGCGGGAAGCGACGGAATACGGCGTCAACCGGCAGCATGCGCACGCCGATCACTGCTTCCTGCAGGTCGCGGGTGTTGCGCTCCAGCAGATCCAAGCCGGCGAACAAGCGTTCGCACTGTGCCGGATCCAGTACGCCGGACACCTGTTTCAGCATGGCCTGGGTGATCACCAGTTCGCCGACCAGATTGATCAGGCCATCGATCTTGTCGACGCTGACGCGGATCGAGCTTTCGGCGGCGTCGTTGGCGGCCGGTGGTGCGGCATTGCTGGTGGCAACCGCTGGTGCGGCCGTGGCAGTGACGGGCGCGGCCACCGCAGCGGCAGCCTGGCGCTCAATCGGTTGAATCTCGAGTTCGCAATCATCCACCACCCAGGCGAACGCATCGTCGACGGCACTGCGCGGCACCTTGCCGATCAGTCCCAGATCCCAGGCCAGATAGGCTTCCAATGGATCCATCTGCGCGAAGCCGGGCAGGCGGTCCAGCCGGCAGGCGACTTCCAGTGGCGCCAGATGTTCCAGCTCACGCAGGATGCGCAATGGATCGTTGCCGCTCATGAATAGCGAAGGTGCCGGCGTGAAGCCGATGCGCCAGCCCTCCGGAAGATCGTCAGCCGGATTTTTATCCGTCTGCGCAACGGCGGTGGTGATTTCCTGTCCGGATAGCACCGCATTCAAACGCGCGCGCACGGCTTCCACCGCACCCGGATCGGCGGGCTGCCCGTGTTCGGCTTCGGCCAACAGGCTGCGCAATACGTCCACTGATGCCAGCATGGCATCGATGGCCGGCGCGCTGACTTCACGCTGGCCGGCACGCAGTTCGTCCAGCAGCGTTTCCAGCACGTGGGTCAGGCCGGCGATGGCTTCAAAGCCGAATGTCGCCGAGCCACCCTTGATGGAATGCGCCGCGCGGAAGATCGAATTGATCAGGTCGCTTTCACGGCTGCCTTGCTCCAGCGACAACAAACCCGCTTCCATCGCTTCCAGCCCTTCGCGGCTTTCCTCGAAGAAGGTGGCATGAAAACGCTGCATGTCGATGTTCATCGCTGCGGAACTCGTGTCGTGGCTGTCGGAGCGGGCGGAGAGGTGGAGCTCAGCCCAGGACTTTCTGGATGGTGGCGACCAGCTGTTCGGGATTGAACGGCTTCACCAGCCAACCGGTCGCGCCGGCGGCTTTGCCTTCGGACTTCTTGTCCGCGGCCGACTCGGTGGTCAGCATCAGCATGGGGGTGAACTTGTAGTCGGGCAGGGCACGCAGCGCACGGATCAGCGAGATGCCGTCCATGTTGGGCATGTTGACGTCGGTGACCACGGCATTGAACCGCTGGCCTTGCGCGCGTCCCAGTGCGACTTGTCCGTCTTCTGCTTCGTCCACCGAAAAACCGGCCGAAGTCAGGGCAAAGGCGACCATTTGGCGCATCGACGCCGAATCGTCCACCACCAGAATACGTGCACTCATGCGGCGTTCTCCACTTTGTGTTCTTTGTTGTTGTTAGTCGCGTCGTTGGACTGGGGCAGCCCCAGTTGCACGGTCAGCCCCAGCAGGCGGGCGGCATCGCGGAAGGCGTGGCTGATGTCGGCAAAACCAGTACTGTGCCCGGCCCGCTGGCGGTCGCGCACGAAGGTGCACAACACCTGCAGGCTGGCGGTATGCACCCGCTGCACCTTGCCCGCATCCAGCAGCAACGGCTGCGGCTGCGCCAAGTGCGGTGCCAGGTTCTGTTTGAGATCGGCGGCGGCCTCGATACCAAGGTCATCGCCCAAAGGCACTGCGCTCATCATGTCTCCGGAGGGGCGGCTCATTTGAGGTATCGGCCGGGGTGGGGCGGACTTGAGGGTGGCTGTTGGTGGTTGTGCAGAAGCGGGAACGGGGATTAGGAGCCGGGAACGGGGAACAGGGAACAGGGAACAGGGAACAGGGAATGAGAGATCCCGTTGCGGAAAGGCAACCCAGTCCCGGAGACGAGAATCATTCGTTCATCAACGATGTAACAGCGGAGAGGAAATGGGAGGCGTCCGCAGGTCCATCAACTCCCGGCGACCGGAAAAATTCATTCCCCGTTCCCTGTTCCCCGTTCCCGGCTCTCCTTCCCATTCCCCGCTTCACCTCAGCAACTGCGAAGCATCCAGCAAGATCACAGCGCGTCCATGCAGCCGCGCCACGCCGCGAAACAGATGATTCGCAATGCGGCCGACGCGGGCGTTGTCGGGGGGTTCGATCTGTTGTTCGGTGAGGTTGGTGACGTCTTCCACGGCCGATACGCGCAGGCCCAGGATTTCGCCTTGTTCTTCCAGTACCACGATGCGGGTGGACGCATCCGGTTCAATGGCGCAGCGGCCCAGGTACAGCCCCAGGTCGAGTACCGGTACCACTTGGCCCCGCAGGTTCATCACGCCCAGCATGTGCCTGGCGGCGCCCCGCAGTGGCAGCAGTGCGCCGGGCAGCACCACTTCCTGCACCTTCAGCAGCTCGAGGGCGTAGTGCTGTTCGTCGCAGCGCATACGTAGCCAGCGTGTCGTCGGCTCGGCTGCACGGCGGCGCGCGCCGCTGTCGATGGGTGTTTGCAGGAAGGGTTTGGAAGGTAGCGGTGGTAGAGCTCTGGGCGTGGCAATAGGCGAAAGCAGGGTCATGGCGGGAGACCCGGAAGGAGGAAGACGGGGTGCGGAAGTCGGCTGCAGGACAGGCGCGGGCATTGGCGAGGGGGGCGCAATGGAAGCAGCGACATGGATATTGGCGACCGGTTCGGCTATCGGTTCCGGTTCCGGCACTTTCACTGGCACCGGCACTGTCATCGCTTCCGGAGGCAGAGCGAATTCTCTTTCCATTTCTTCAATGATTGAAGCCACGGTAGCTGCATCAACGACGCTAGCTTCGACGTTTCCAGCCACGGGAGCATCAAGGACGAGAACGGCCTCATCGGAATGCACTGGCAACGCGAGAACAGCCTCCGGTGCCGGACGCAGTGGCGTAGTAACGACGCCCACGTCGCCCAGCAACTCCATCAGATAGTCGTCCAGCGCCGGCCCGGAATTCATGCGGCCTGCTCCATCAGGCGGCTTTCGGTGTCCAGCAGCCAGTCCAGTGCGCGACGGTATGCCGACAACGCCCGGCCGGGATACTGGCCGACCGGTGCTGTTTCGGTCAGTGCTTCGACCGTGCAGATGCGGGTGTCGTTGGGAATGGCATCGTTCCACACTCGTGCGCCATGCTGGTTTTGCATGGTCTTCAACGTGTCGGTGCCGGTGCGGGTACGACGGTCATGCAAGGTTGGCAGGACGGATACGGGCAACGGGCGGCGGCGCGAACGCTCGATCATGTCGGCGGTGCGGCACATGCCGTTGAGCCCGTGCAACGCCAGCGGTTCGGTCTGGGTGGGAATGATGAGGTGGTCGGCCGCGGCCAGCGCATTGACCATCAACAGTCCCAGTGTGGGTGGACAGTCGAACAAGACGTAGTCGTACGCCGTACCGCTACGCGATATCGCATTGGAAAGCGCCAGGCCCAGTCCGGGCTGGGTGGCGCTGCGGCGTTCCAGCGTGGCCAGTGCGGTCTGCGCGGCCACGAAGCTCAGATGTTCTATTTCGCTGGGCCGGACAACGCGCGCAAGTTCGGTGGAAGGGTCGTCGAACAGATTCAGTACGCCGGACGGCGGGGGTTCGCTGGCAACACCGAACGCGCGGGTCAGCGATGCATGCGGATCCAGGTCGATCAGCAGCACGCGCGAGCCGCGCATGGCCAAGCCGCGCCCCAATGCCAGCGTGGTGGTGGTTTTGCCTACGCCGCCTTTTTGGTTGGCGATCGCCCAGACACGCATCAATTCACTCCTTCAGGGACGTCGGGGGCCGGCGCCGTGCCGGATGCAATGGCGGATGCAATCGTGGATATGGGCTGCGGCATCGCCGGTAAATTGATCACCGTGGGCTCCGGTGTTGGGGGTTCATCCTGAGCCTGCAATTCCTGCGCCATTGCGCTCTTGTCGTGGCTGGCGAGGATGATCAACAGCACGCGGCGGTTGGCGTTGCGGCCTTCCAGCGTGGCGTTGTCGGCGATGGGCCGGAACTCGCCGTAGCCGATCATCGCCAACCGCTCCGGCGGAATGCCGTCGCCCACGAACAGGTGCACAACGCTGGCGGCACGCGCCGCCGACAGCTCCCAGTTGGAAGGGAACTGATAGGTATTGATTGGCCGGTCGTCGGTATAGCCTTCCACGCGCACGGCGTTGGGAACTTCAGCCAGCACTTCGGCCAGTTTGGACACCGTGTCGCGCGCGTCGGGCTCCAGCGTGGCCGAGCCGGTGGGGTAAAGGATGTCGCTGTTGATCTGCACTTCCAGCCATAGCTCCGCACGCTTTATGGTCACCAGCTTTTTGTCGATCAGCGGTTCAAGCGCGCGCTCCAGATCGGCGGCAATGGTTTCCAGCTGCCTCTGCGCATTCTGCAGACCCTTGCTGTCCATGCTCATGTTCATCTGCGACGCCATGGCGGCCAGCAAGGTGACATTGGGTGCGGGCGAGGGCGCCGATGGCCCCGTCTTGGCGCCGGATTTGATGGGTGACGGGCGGTCGAAGTCCGCGCCTTGCAGCTGATTGTTGCCGATCTGCACTGGATTGATGGTGCGCGGCGCGCCGCCGAACGCGGCGGTCAGTGCATCGGCCATCACCCGGTACTTGCCTTCATTGACGGTGGAGATGGCATACATCACCACGAAGAACGCCAATAGCAGCGTCATCAGATCGGCGTAGGGAATGGCCCATGCCTCGTGATTGGCGTGCTCTTCATGGTGTTTCTTGCGTGCCATAGCCTAGACCACGCGCGCGTCAGTGCAGGAAACCAGCAAGCTTGGCTTCGATGTTGCGCGGGTTTTCGCCCTGCGCAATGGCGATCAGGCCCTCGATGATCATTTCGCGTTCGCGGGTGCGGCCGCCGATGACGCTCTTCAACTTGTTGGCCATGGGCAGGAAGAACAAGTTGGCCGAGGCGATGCCGTAGATGGTGGCGGTGAAAGCCGCGGCAATGCCGTGCCCCAGCTTGCTGGGGTCGGCCAGGTTCTTCATCACGGCGATCAGTCCGAAGACGGCGCCGATGATGCCCAGGGTGGGCGCGTAGATGCCCATCGCCTCGAAGACTTTTGCTGCCGCCAAGTCTTGATGTTCCTGGCCGCTCAGATCGATCTCCAGCATGTGGCGGATCGCTTCCGGTTCCAGGCCATCGACCAGCATCTGCAGGCCTTTCTTCAGGAAGGCGTCGTTCTGTTCGTTGACCAGAGGCTCCAGACCCAACAGCCCTTGCTTGCGCGCGATGTTGCTCCACTCGACGATCTGGCTGATCAACGATGCGCGATCGCTGTTTGGCGGGCGGAATACCCACATCGCGATGGACGCGGCGCGTTTGAACACCGCCGGCGGCGTGTGAACCATGATCGCGGCCACGGTGCCCAGGATCACGATGACGAAGGCCGCCGATGACCACAGCGACGAAACGCCGGCACCCTTCAAGATGCTGCCACCCACCAGCGCCAGCAGCGCCAGGATGATTCCGATGATGCTGAAGATATCCATGTACGTAGGTATCGGCGGTTGTGGTTCAGTCTTGAGCGATGGGATGGTCGGATCACACCGAACAGTGATGGATCGCCAACAACCGACGTAGGAGCGGCGGGACGCCGGTAGGAGCGGCGTCCCGCCGCGAGCTTTTTGCCGCTATCGCGATCTGACGGGAAGAGCTCGCGGCGGGACGCCGCTCCTACGTCGAACGTTGCGGCTAGGCGGCCGTTTCCCGCAAACCATCCACGTCCAGGATCAGCGCCATGCGGCCGTCGCCGATCAACGTGGCGCCGGCGTAGCCGCGCAGGCCGCGCACGGCGCGTGGCAGGGGCTTGATCACCACTTCTTCGCGGCCGCGCACTTGGTCGACGATCAGGCCGAACCGCTGGTCGCCCATTTGCAGCACCACGACCGTCAGCAGCGGCGTGATGGCCGGATCCACACCCATCCAGCGACGCAGATCGACCAAAGGCAGCGTCGTGTTGTGGCGGTCCAGCACGGCTTGTCCGTCGAACCAGCGCAAGCTGGCGGCCGGTGCGTGCAATACCTCCAGCACGCGCGCCAGCGGCAACGCGTAGACGGGATCGCCAGCCTGCACCAGCAGCGTGGGCAGGATGGCCAGGGTGAGCGGTACGCGGATGACGAAACGGCTGCCGCGGCCCAGCACCGAATGGATCTGGATCTGGCCACTGAGTTCGCGGATGCGCGACTGCACCACATCCATGCCGACACCGCGGCCAGAAATGTCGGTGACTTCTGCCTTGGTGGAGAAGCCGGCCAGGAAAACCAATTGCAGGCATTCGTCGTGCGACAGGCGCGCTGCTGCTTCGGGATCGATCAGGCCTTTTTCCAGCGCTTTGGCACGTAGGCGCTCGGGATCGATGCCGGCCCCGTCGTCGCGAATCTCGATGGTGACGAAATCGCCTTCCTGTTGCGCCGACAAACGCACGTGGCCCTGTCGCGGCTTGCCCGCGTTCTCGCGCAGGTCAGGGAGTTCAATGCCGTGGTCGATCGCGTTGCGCACCAGGTGCACCAGCGGATCGGCCAGCGCCTCCACCAGGTTGCGGTCGAGTTCGGTCTCGGCGCCCACCAATTCCAGATCGACTTCTTTATGCAGCGTACGCGCCACGTCGCGCGCCACCTTGGGAAAGCGCGAGAACACTTTGCCCACCGGCTGCATGCGGGTACGCATCACCGCCGATTGCAGGCGGGCGGTGGCGATATCCAAACTGCTGACGGCGCGGTCCAGTTCCTCATCGCGCAGACGCGCGCGCAGGGTTTTCAGACGGTTCCGCGACAGCACCAGTTCGCCGACCATATTGACGATGGCATCGAGGCGCTTGGTGTCGACGCGGATGGTTTGTTCGGCTTCGGCAGTGGGGCGGGCGGCCGGCTTGGCCGCGGTACTCGGCGTAGCCGGTGCCGCTGGCCTGGGCGGGGGCGGTGTGACCGCTGTCTGCGCACCGGGTGCGGCGCCGCCATGCAGTTGGTCCAACAGCGCTTCGAATTCGTCGTCGTCGATCAGATCGCCGGAGGGGGAGCGCGTCGCCGCGATCGGTGCCGCGGGCTTGCCGCTGTTGCCCTGCAGCTGGTCCAGCAGCGCTTCGAATTCATCGTCGTCGATCAGATCGCTTGCACCAGCGGCAGGTGCGGGCGTGATTGCGGCGGCTTTTGCCGCAGGCGCCACGTGCACGTCGAATTGCTCGATCAGCGAAGCAGGCGCGTGCGGCGGTTCTTCGCCCGCTGCCACGGCGTCCAACATGCGCTGCAGATAATCCAGCGATTGCTGCGCGGCGTCGAAGTGATGCGGTTCCAGCGTTGCCTTGCCCGCGCGCACGGTGCCAAGTGCCTCTTCGGCCGCGTGGCACAGATTGACCATGGCATGGATCGCCAGGAACCCGGCGCCGCCTTTCAGGGTGTGGAATCCGCGGAACACCGCGTTGAGTTGCTGGCTGTCGCGCGGATCGTGCTCCAGCGTGACCAGCTGTTCCCCCAGGCGATCGAGGATTTCCTGAGCTTCGATCAGGAAGTCGGCGGCGATTTCGGGGCTGACAGCGGACATGAGGGAGAGGGTGGAGATTCCGGTGGTGAAGAGTGGCTTGGTTGAATGCAGTGCGGCGTTATTGTTGTTGCTCGTCATCCCAGCGAACGCTGGGACCCATTTTGCTGTTGCTCTGCTCTTTGTCTCAGGACTGTTAGCAAGGCAACGGCAAGATCAAAATAGATCCCAGCGTTCGCTGGGATGACGTCGAGATTGATGGGAACGTTCGATCAGCCGCTCTTCACCATTCCCCATTCTCAATTCCCTATCCCCGCCCTTAAAGCCCCAATCCCGACAACAAATCATCCGCGTCGCCCTGTGAAAACGCGTTGCGGTCCAGACCAGCAACGGCCGGGCCGGCCAGATCTGAACCCTTGGGTTTTTCCGGTGGCGGCAGGCCAAGCGCATGGAAGCCTTCGTGGACACGGCGAACGATGCCGGCGACGCGGCGGATGATCTGGCCAGTGAGGTCCTGGTAGCTTTGGGCCAGCGCCATTTCCGACAGGCCGTTGCGTATCTGGTCGACCAGTTGCGTCTGGTCGGCGCTCAGCGGCGTGGCTTTCAATTGATCGGCCACTGCGCGGCATTGCTCGGCCAGGTCCAGCGTCTTGTGGCTGGCCTGTTCGGTCATGGCTACCACGTGATCCAGGCGCGCACAGGCATCGTCCAATTCGCTGCCGTGGGCCGGCGGCAGTTCGCCCAGCGTCTGCGCCAGTTCGCGGGCCAGCCGGCCCAATCCCTGCATCATCGGCTGTGTGCGCCACGCGGCGATGGCATCCAGTTCACGCCGCCAGCCGGCTTCGTCGCCTTGTTCAAGCGCATCCAGCGCATGCTGGAGTTTTTCCACCAACACACTGCGCGCGGCAGTGACTTCCGCAGGTGCGTTCATCAGGCTGCCGCTCCCAGCCGTTCGAAGATCTTGCCGAGCTTTTCTTCCAGCGTTTGCGCGGTGAATGGCTTGATGATGTAGCCGTTGACGCCCGCCTGCGCGGCTTCGATGATCTGCTCGCGCTTGGCTTCGGCGGTGACCATCAGTACCGGCAACGCCTTGAAGCGGTCATCGGCGCGGATCGCGCGCAACAACTCGATGCCGGTCATGCCCGGCATGTTCCAGTCGGTCACCACGAAATCGAATGGGGCCTGCGCCAGCACCGCCAGGGCGCTGTTGCCGTCTTCGGCTTCGGCAGTGTTGGTGTAGCCCAGATCGTTGAGCAGATTCTTGATGATGCGGCGCATCGTCGAAAAATCGTCCACGATCAGGATGCGCATGTTCTTGTTAGCGGTCACGAATTGCTCCGGTGAAGCGAGGGTGAGGCAGGTCTTGACGGTTTATCGGCCGATGGTTCGAAAAATTTAGGAGAGCGGAAACGGGGAACGGGGAACCGGGAATGAAAGATTCCTTCCATCCGAAGGTCCAAGAACTTTCGGCTAGCGTGAACAGGTCATTCCCTGTTCCCTGTTCCCTGTTTCCCGCTCCAACTCACTCATCCTCCAACCCCGCATCCGCACTCTCAAACACATGCAGCCGGCCGCGCAGGCGGACCATGGCCTGGCCGTGGATCTGGCAGACGCGGGATTCGCTGACGCCCAGTACGGCGCCGATTTCCTTCAGGTTCAATTCCTGTTCGTAGTACATCGACAGCACCAGTTGCTCGCGCTCGGGGAGTTGGCCGATGGCCTTGACCAGCGATTCACGGAACTCGCTGCGTTCCAGCAGATGCTGGGGCGAGGGGCCGCCGGTCTTGCTGGTGTTGGGTTCGCCGTGGTCGTCCACGTGCGACTCCAGGCTGAGGACCTGGCCGCGTGAGGCGTCTTCCAGCAGGCGCAGGTATTCGGGCAGCGGGATTTCCATGGCTGCGGCCACTTCCGTGGCTATGGCGGCGCGGCCGGTGCGCTGTTCGATTTCGCGGACGGTCGCGGCGGCCTGGCGGGCGCGGCGGTGTACCGAGCGCGGTACCCAATCGCCGCGGCGGATCTCGTCGATCATGGAACCGCGGATGCGGATCGACGCGTAGGTTTCGAACGAGGCGCCTTGTTCGGCGTCGTAGCTGCGCGAGGCTTCGATCAGGCCGATCATGCCGGCCTGAATCAAGTCGTCCACTTCGACGCTGGCGGGTAGCCGCGCCGCCAGGTGGTGCGCGATGCGGCGGACCAGATCCGCGTGGGTCGTCACCACATCGGTGGCGGCGCTGCGTTGCACGGCTTTGTATTGGGCGGTGGCGGTGTTCATGCGGCGATGCCCCGGCTGATCATGCGCTCGACAAAAAATTCCACGTTGCCGCGAGCGCCGGCCGGCGGTTGCCAGCGGGCGGTCATGCGGGCGATTTCATTGATGGCGCGTGCGGAGGGGCTGCCCGGGTAGGCTTTGACCACCGCCTGCTGGCGCTGCACGGCGCGGCGCAGCCAATCGTCCTGGGGTACCGCGCCCAGATAGTGCAGGGCGACGTCACCGAGGAAGCGTTCGCAGACGCGCGCCAGTTTTTCGTACAGCTTCCGGCCTTCGTTGGGGTCACGCACCATGTTGGCGATGACGTGCACGCGGTCCACGCCGCGTTCGCGCGACAGCACCTTGATCAACGCGTACGCGTCGGTGATGGAAGCCGGTTCGTCGCACACGACCACCACGGTGTCCTGCGCGGCCTGGCAAAAGGTCAGCACGCTGTCGGTGATGCCGGCGGCAGTGTCCACCACCATCACATCCAGTGCGCGCTGCAATTCAGAAAAGACATTGACCAAACCGACGTGTTCGGCCGGTTGCAGTTCCGCCATGTGCCGGAATCCCGACGACGCCGGGACGATCATCAGTCCGTCCGGTCCTTCGACTACCACGTCTTCCAGCGTGCAGCGGCCGGCGACCAGATCGGCCAGGGTGAATTTGGGCGACAACCCCAGCAGTACGTCGACGTTGGCAAGGCCGAGGTCGGCATCCATCAGCAGGGTGCGCTTGCCGAGTTCGGCCAGCGACACCGCCAGGTTCACCGATACGTTGGTCTTGCCTACGCCGCCCTTGCCGCCGGTGACGGCAATCACCCGGACCGGATGGAACGCGCCAGCGACAGGCGGCGTGCCGCGTGGATTGGTTTGCAGCAGATGGTCAGGCGACATGGCTGGCCTCGGTCACGACTTGCTCCGCTTCTCTTTTGAGTTGATCCAGTCGCAACACCAGGTGCGCGCTGTTGGCGCGATGCAGGTCCTGCGGCACGCGTTGGCCGTCGGTGACCCAGGTCATCGGCAATTGGTGGTCGACCACGACGGACAGCGCGCTGCCCAGACGGCCGGTTTCATCCAGCTTGGTCAGCACCACGCCTTGGGGATTGGCGCCACTGAAGCGGCGGACCACTTCGTCCAGATCGCCAAAATGGGAATTGGCCGGCAGCACCAGCAAGGTATGCACCTTGCCGGCCGATCGCAGCCAGTTGAGCTGGCCGACCAGGTTCTTGTCGCGCTGGCCCAGGCCGGCGGTGTCGATCAAAACCAGTTTGTAGTCGCGCAGGCGTTCCAGCGTTTGCGCCAGGCTGACATCGCTATCCGCCTCGTGCACGGCGATGCCCAGTTGCCGGCCGTAGCTGTGCAACTGTTCACGGCCGCCAACACGGATGGTGTCGGTGGTGACCAGCGCCACATCGCGCGCGTTGTGCTTGGCGGCGAACGCAGCGGCCAGCTTGGCGATGGTGGTGGTCTTGCCGGCACCGGTGGGGCCCACCAGCGCGACGACGCCGCCTTCCTCCAACGGATCGATGGATGTCATCGGCAGCTTCTTGGACAACAGGCCAAGCATCAGGCCGCGGCCGCGGTGAAGTTCGGTATCGGCGGGAATCTGCAAAGCGATGTCGCGGGTGATGCCGGCGTCGAAGCCGTAATCGTCCATCAGTTCCATCGCCTGCATGCGAACCGGCGAGCCGCGCAGGCGCTCGTCGGTGAGGCGATGCATCTCGCGTTCGATCATCTCGCGCATCGATGCCAGTTCGGCACGCATCTGCACCAGTTGGTCGTCGTTCTTGCGTGCGTCGGCGGAGTTGTCGGCCACGACGGTCAATGCTGGTTCGATGGCGCTGATGGGTGCGGCGGGCGATGCGTTGAGTTGCGCCTGTGCAGTTGCGGGTACCACCGCCGGTATCTCGGCGGGCACGCTGGCGATTTCTGCGGCGGGCACGGGATAGGGCAGCATCGGCTCGGGTGCATTCGAATGTGCTGGCAGCGCCGGTGCGGGCGGAATGGTGGCCGCCAACTTGGCAGCGAAGGAATGCGGTTCGAGCAGGGACGCCGCGGGTGCTGCGCTGATAGGTGCGGGCGCCGGTGCGGCGCTCCTGGGACGGAAATAGTCCGCTGCGGCCTCAGCTGGCGAAGGCGTGTGCGTCTGCACTGGCGCTGAGCGCGCCGGAGCGGCATTGGCGCGGATGGCGTCGTGCTGAATCGGTGCGGAGTTCGCGTTGGCTGCCAGCGCCGGAGCGGAAGCTGCCGCTGGACGCATCGCATCCAGCGTGCGCTGCACCAGCGCTTCGTCGTAGTTGGTGGCCGCCACGATCTCGACACCTTCGTCGATCACGCGGTTGGACAGGATGACCGCATCCGGACCTTGTTCCTGGCGCACCATCGCAAACGCGGTGCGCATGTCGGGAGCAACGAAGCGTTTGATTTTCATGGGTGGGAGCCAGAAGGAGCGGGGAACGGGGAACCGGGAACAGGGAATGAAGAACTGCGTGCAGCCCGTTTATCCCGTGTCTCTCGAAGAAATTGCTTGTAGTTGCTTGTCATCTCATGCTCCAACCGGCTGCGACCAACCCACATTCCCGGTTCCCCGTTCCCGGTTCCCCGTTCCCCGTTCCCCGCTTCTCAACTAATCGTTCCCACCAACTTCAACCGCTTGTCTTCCGGTACTTCGCTGTAGGCCAGCACCGAGAGCGATGGAACGCTGTGCCTTACCAAGCGGGCCAGTGCGGCGCGAACCGCGCCTGGCACCAGCACCACCGCCGGCTCGCTCTTGGCCTCCTGCTTGGTGACGCAGTCCGCCAGGCTCTGGTGCAGCCGTTCGGCCAGACCGGGTTCCAGCGCAGCGCCTGCTCCTTGTGTGCTGTCCTGCAAGACCCGTTCCAGAGCGGGCGCCAAGGTATAGACGGGCAGTTCCGGCGCCATGCCGGAGATTTCCTGCACGATGAAACGGCCCAGCGCGTTGCGTACCGCTGCGGTCAACGCGGCGGGGTCGGGTGTGTGCGGTGCGTGTTCGACCAATGATTCGACGATGCGGCGCAATTGGCGGATCGGCACGCGCTCGTTCAACAGGTTCTGCATCACGCGCACGACCGTGGACAGCGGCAACGCCTTGGGCGTCAGGTCTTCCACCAGCTTGGGCGCGCCGCGGGCCAGCGTGGCGAGCAACTGTTGCACTTCCTCATGGCCCAGCAGCTCCGGCGCGTGTTCGCGCACCAGGTGGGAAAGATGAGTGGCCACCACCGTCGCGGCGTCCACCACGGTGTAGCCCAGCGATTCGGCCGTCGCGTGTTGATGCGGCTGGATCCATACCGCGTCCAGTCCGAACGCGGGATCCTTGCCGGGAATGCCATCGATGGGCGCGAAGGCGCCGCCGGGATCCAGTGCCAATTCGCGATCCGGATGGATCTCCGCCGTGGCGACGGGTACGCCGTGCACCAGCAGGCGATAACCGTTGGAAGGCAATTCCAGGTTGTCGCGGATATGCACGGGTGGAATCAGGAACCCCAGGTCCTGGGTCAGCTTGCGACGCACGGCCTTGATCCGCGACATCAGTTCGCCACCCTGGCCTTTGTCCACCAGCGGGATCAGCCGGTAGCCGACTTCCAGGCCCAGCGGATCGACCGGGCGCAGTTCGTCCCAGGTCAGCTCGGCGGCGGAATTGCTGGTGTTGGGTCCAGGCAGTGCGGCTTCCGGTTTGACGCTCTGTTTTTCCTGGTCTTTCTTCCACAGTTTCCAGGCCACAAAGCCCAGCACCGCGGCCAGCGTCAAAAACACGACGTTCGGCATGCCAGGCACCAGGCCCACGATGCCGATCAGGCTGGCCGCCACCGCCAACGCTTTGTGTTGCCCGAACACCTGGGCGACCATCGCACCGCCCATGTCCTGCGCGCGCGAGGCACGGGTGACCAGCATCGCCACGGCCGAAGAAACCAATAGCGCCGGCAGCTGCGCCACCAGGCCATCGCCGATCGACAACAAGGTGTAGACCTTGGCCGCTTCGCCGGCAGGCATGCCGTGCTGCAGTACGCCGATCGCCATGCCGCCGATCAAATTGATGAACAGAATCAACAGACCGGCGATGGCATCGCCACGGATGAACTTGCTGGCACCGTCCATCGCGCCGTAAAAGTCGGCTTCCTCGCGGACTTCCTCGCGGCGGGCCTTGGCCTCGTCGCGGGTCAGCAGACCGGCGTTGAGATCGGCATCGATCGCCATCTGCTTGCCGGGCATGGCGTCCAGGATGAAGCGCGCCGACACTTCCGAGATGCGCCCGGCGCCCTTGGTGATCACCACGAAATTGATGATGGTCAGGATGGCGAACACCACCATGCCGACCGCGAAATTGCCACCGACCACGAACTCGCCGAACGCCGCGATGACCTGGCCGGCTGCATCGTGGCCGTCCTGTCCGTGCAGCAGCACCACGCGGGTGGACGCCACGTTCAGCGCCAGCCGCAGCATGGTGGTCATCAGCAGGACGATGGGGAAGATGGTGAAATCCAGCGGCCGGCGCACATAGACCACGGCCAGCAGCACCACCAGCGAAATGGCGATGTTGAAGCTGAAAAGCGCGTCCAGCACCGGTGGCGCCAGCGGCACCATCACCATCGCCAGCATCGCCAGCACCACCAGCGGTGCGCCCAGGCCTTGCCGCAGCAAGTCCATCACGCGCGCGGTGGGAGAGGTCGGCGCGTTCATGCCTTGCCTCCGGGCTTGCCGCCCAGTTGCTCATCCACATCCACGACCGGCTGGTCCGGGTATTCCACGGCGCCTTCGCGCCATGCGCGCAGCTGGTAGACGTAGGACAGGATTTGAGCAACGGCGGAATATAGTCTCACGGGGATTTCCCGGCCAATCTGTCCTTCGCGATACAAGGCGCGTGCCAGTGGCGGCGAGGAGACGATGGCGACCCGGTGTTGCTCGGCCACTTCGCGGATACGGTGGGCTATTTCGTCCACGCCTTTGGCGACCACCCTTGGCGCGCCCATCTGCCCGCCGTCGTATTTCAGCGCCACGGCGTAGTGGGTCGGATTGACCACGATCACGTCGGCGGTGGGGACGTCTTCCATCATCCGGCGCTGCGACAACTGGTGCTGCATCTGGCGGATGCGGCCCTTCACTTCCGGGCGGCCTTCGCTTTCCTTCATTTCGTCGCGCAGTTCCTGGCGCGTCATCTTCAACTTGCGGGTGTAGTTCCACTTCTGGTAAGGCGCGTCGATGGCCGCCAGCAGCCCCAGCGCGCCGGCAGTGGACAACAGCAGCACGCCAGTGAAGCCCAGTCCGCTGCTGGCCGCCGCTTCCAAGGGCATGTCCAGCAACGCACGCAATTTGTTCAAGCCCAGCTTCAGGGTCAGCGCGGCCGCGCCGCCCACGAAAACCACCCGCAGCAGCGATTTCAGCAACTCCGCCAGGCTTTCCGGGCCGTACAAGCGCTTGAGGCCAGCGGCGGGACTAAGCCGTTTGAAGTCAGGCATCAGCGATTTCTGCGAAAACTTCAGCCCGCCCATCAGCAGGGGCCCGGCGACGCCGGCCAGCACGCAGACGACGGCCAAAGGCACCATCACCAGCAGCAGCTTGAGCAGCAACTGGCCGGCATGGCCGAACAGCTGGTCAGGGTGCCCGCGCATGCTCATGTCCGGCGTCAGTGCGATCTTCATCCAGCCCAGGCTGTTGCGGGCCAGCGTGGGCGCCGTGGCGATCAGGGCGAGCACCCCGGCACCGAACACCGCCGCCGTCGCCAATTCGCGCGATCGCGGGACGTTGCCTTGGTCCCGCGCCTCGCGCAATCGTTTTTCGGTGGGCTGTTCTGTACGTTCGCCGCTTTCGTCTTGCTCGGCCATGGCGCTTTTCCGACGGGGTCGGGAGGGTCGATGCAAGAAGCGTTCCGGAAAGTGCCGGCGTATGTTTCCTTGTGGGAGTGGTGCCGGCATGCCGGCACGGGTGAGTCGCGACCGTAATCTAAAGCTCTAGACACGGATTAACGCGGATAAACAGGATAAAAGGCATTCAATGCCTTATCCGCTTCTTTCCGCGTTAATCCGCGTCAAAAGCTTTTGTTCTTCCGGTCGCGACTTACGTCGCTCCTACAAGGGAGCGCGAGCGCGGTATCGTAACGGTCCCCCGAAAACCCCGATGGACATGACGGACAGCTGCTGCGGTTGCGGGAAGGCCATCGACGTCCGTGCGTTGGAAGCGCGGCAACGCCGGGTGCTGGTCGCCGTGCTGGCGATCAACCTGCTGACATTCCTGCTGATGGTCGCCGGCGCCTGGTACAGCCGTTCGTCCTCGCTGCTGTCAGGCGCTTTGGACAACCTGGGCGATGCGTTGACCTACGCCATGAGCCTGGCGGTGGTCGGCGCCGGCCTGCAGGCCAAGGCGCGGGTGGCACTGCTGAAAGGCGTGCTGATTCTTGGCGCAGCGGCCGCGGTGGCGGTGCAGATCGTCTGGCGGCTATTTCATCCCGCCGTGCCGTTGTTCGAAGGCATGGGCGTGATCGCGCTGCTGAACCTGGGCGCCAACCTGGTGTGCTTGAAATTGCTGACGCCATACCGCGGTGGTGACATCAACCTGGCGTCGGCCTGGGAATGCTCCCGCAACGACGTTTATGAAGGTTTCGCCGTGTTGGCGGCAGCGTTGGGCGTATGGATGTTCGGAACGGGCTGGCCGGATCTGCTGATCGCCGGGGTCCTGCTATTGCTGTTCCTGCGTTCGGCCTGGCGCGTGTTGGGCTCCGCGTGGCGCGAGATGAAGGGTGATACAGCGACCGGTCAATGACCGTGAAAAATGTAGGAGCGGCGTCCCGCCGCGAGCTCTTTCCGTCGTATCGCGATAGAAGCGAAGAGCTCGCGGCGGGACGCCGCTCCTACAGACGCCGCTCCTACAAAGGATGCGGGCAGGCTGTCGTCATTTGAAGTAGGAACGCAAGATGCCCATCACTTGGGTGATCTCGGTATCCCGCGCCCTGGCGTCTTCTTCGCCGGACAGATGCTCGCGCAGGTGATCGTCCAGTACCTCGATCATCAGTCCCTGCACGGCGCCGCGCACGGCGGCGATCTGGGTCAGCACTGCGATGCATTCGGCGCCGTCGGATAGCGCTCTTTCCAACGCGTTGACCTGGCCCTGGATGCGCCGCGTGCGTGTCAGCAGGCGGGCTTTGTTCTTGATCACATGCGACATGGCGGCAGTCCGGTATACCATGGGGGGGTATATTCCACTTTACCTCATCATGAACCTGCAAACCGCCGCCGAATCGCTTCGGCACAGCCATGATTTCAACGAAGGCAACCCGCTGGCCGAACGCAATACGCGGCGCGCGGTGGTCCTGACCGCCACGATGATGGTGCTGGAGATCGCGGGTGGCTGGGTCTTCAATTCGATGGCGTTGCTGGCCGACGGCTGGCATATGGCCTCGCACGTGCTGGCCCTGGGATTGTCGGCGCTGGCCTATGCCTGCGCGCGCCGTTATGCGGGCGACGGCCGTTTTGCCTTCGGTACCTGGAAGATCGAGGTGCTGGGCGGCTATACCAGCGCCATTTTGCTGCTGGGCGTGGCGGCGCTGATGGCGTTCCAGTCGATCGAACGATTGTTCGCGCCGTTACCCATCCGCTATGAGCAGGCGATCGCGCTGGCCGCGCTGGGACTGGCCGTCAACTTGATTTGCGCTTGGCTGTTGCGCGATGGACATCACCATCACCACCATCATGGCCACGCGCACGCGGGCCATCACGGGCACGATCACGACCATCATCACGGGCATGGCGATCTCAATCTCCGCGCCGCTTACCTGCACGTGCTGGCGGACGCAGCCACTTCGGTGCTGGCGATCGTCGCGTTGATCGGCGGCAAGGTGTGGGGTGCCGATTGGTTGGATGCATTGATGGGTATTGCCGGCGCGGTACTGGTGACCGTGTGGGCATGGGGATTGCTGCGCGATTCCGGCCGCGTTCTGCTGGATGCGGAAATGGACGCACCGGTGGTGCGTGAGGTCCGCGAAGCGATCGAAGCCGCTTCTATTCCGGCGGCTATCACCGATCTGCATGTCTGGCGGGTGGGCCGCGGCAAGTACGCCTGCGTTCTTAGTGTGGTGGCTCAGGGTGACGCCCGGCCCGAAGACTTCCGCCAGGCTTTATCGGTGCATGAGGAACTGGTGCATGTGACGGTGGAAGTTCATCGGGCTTAGTAGCCCCTTGACCAGCCATTCGGCTGTTAAAAGCGCAAAAGGGGGCGGGCGCCCGCGTCAGCGGGCGACGGGGGATTTGCTCTTGATCTTGAATTGCTTTTCGAAGATCAAGAGCAAATCCCCCTCAAACGCTTTACAACCGCCGAATGGCGGGTCATCCCCCTTTTAAAAAGGGGGAGGCAGAAGCACCCCGCTTCGGTTCATCAAAACAAATCGTCAGCAATGACGTAGTTGTCGCGGCCGCCAGACTTGGCGCGGTACAGGGCGGCGTCGGCGCGAGAGAACCAGTCGTGCCAGGTCTTGTCGTGTTCCGTCAGCATCGCGGCGCCCAACGAGATGGTGATCTGGCCGCCGGGGCCGCGCAGGGAGCCGCGTACCGATTTACGCAAGCGTTCGGTGGCTGCTTCCAGATCGTTGCGCGTGTCCAGTTCCAGCAAGGCCACGAATTCCTCGCCCCCGAAGCGGAAAACCTGGTCTTGCTTACGCATCTCAAACCGCAGAATGGCTGCCAGATCGGCGATTGCGGTATCGCCGGCGCTATGTCCGTATAGGTCGTTCACTTCCTTGAACCTATCGACATCCAACACAACCAGTCCATAGCAGCATCGGCCTGCATGGAAGTCAGCCACGGCGCGTGTCAGCACGTTCTCCATCGCCCGACGATTGGGTACGCCGGTCAGTGCGTCCAGCGATGCCATCTGCTGCAGCTGCACGCGGTCGTCCTGGCTGTGACTGGCGAAGATGAAAGAAAAAACAGTGGCCAGCAGCGCTGTAACCTCCACCGAGACGGCATGGAACCTATCGGTGAAAAGATCGGGGACCAGCCACAGCGCACCCGTCAGGGCCAAGTTCGCCAGCAATGCCGGTCGCCGTTCGGTGATGAAGAAATTGGTCAGTAGTACCAGATAGACCCAGCCCACCGCGGACGGCCCGACGATCCAGCATACGGCCAGGCAGGCGAGTGAGTTGAGTGCACAGAGCACCAGGCCGGCACGCTGGCTGTCTCCTGTCCGCCAGGTGTAGATGGCGGGCGATGCCACTGCCAAAGCGATGGCGGCATCCAGCCATGCCATGAAGTGCTGCCCGTTGATCCAGCGGTACAGCGCAAAGGCAGCGATGACCAGCCCGGTCGTGGTCCCCAGCAGAACGATGATGTCACCGCGGAAATCCCGCGCCCGGGTTGAGTCGGGCTTCGTCGACGCTGGAGGAAGAGGCGGTTCGTTCAAGCGGGCGGATCGAAGGAGGGGCGGACAGGGCAATGCGCCAGTGTAGGCAGTCGTGGCGCTGGCGGAGTGATTGGTATCACGGAAAAGGTTTGGTAGCAGTCTTGCTTCTCCCCCTTTTCCAGCGTCGACATGTGCATGCGCCCCTGAGTTCACCGATCATCTGCCAGCGGGAATATCGGCCGGGTTTCCGGAAAATGAATGGTGACACACGGCTCTGACGCCATGGCAGCCAAACACATCGAATCGTCATGGGGAATTCAGCGCAAGCGCCGGACACTTGCGCCGCCCCAGCTCATTGAAGGAATAGGCATGAAAGTCTTGAAGATTGTGGTGTTGGGGATGGTGTTGGCGTGTGGTCTGGCCGCACCGTCGTTTGCGCAAACGGTGGGCTACAACATACGTACCGGGGATGTATGGGTGGACACCCGCCTGGGCGAGATCAACGACTACGGTCGCCAATATCGCGATCCTTTCATAGGCGAAATGACCGGCTACTACGGGGCACCCCGCTCGTTGGTAGTCGAGTTGCTGGATCAACGCCGCTGGGCGCCGGCCGATGTGTACTTTGCCTGTTCCATCGCGCACGTGCTGGGCATTCCATGCATCAACGTGGTCCGCGAATACGATCGCAACCCCGGGCAGGGCTGGGGCAACCTGGCCAAGCGCATGGGTATCAAGCCCGGCTCGGCGGCGTTCCATGATTTGAAGCGCGGCACGGTCTCCACGTACGACCGCTGGGGCTATCCGGTCCGAGTCGATCAACAGGTAAGGGTGGATTGGTCCAAGCACGGCCCGGGCAAAGGGCAGGGCGGCTCCAAAGGCAAGTCGCCGTCGGCGCAGTCTGCGGGCGGGAAGTCCAGCCAAGGCGGCAAACCCAGCCAGCAGAGCAAGCCCAGCCAGGGTGGCAAGAGTGAAAAGGGCGGTAAAGACGATCACTCGGGCCACGGTCAGGGCAAAGGCCAGAAGGACAAAGGTGGCGGCAAGGGCAACGGTCGCGACAAATAAGCGGTGCGGCGCGGGAGCGAAGCCTGTTGGTATCTGAGTTTCCTCGGAATCTATAAGCAATCATGACGGAATATCTTGAGTCGACGGACTCTGAAACAAAAAACGGCGGCCATTGGCCGCCGTTTTTTTATGTGGCTTGGCTACCCGTCTCAGGCAGCCAGGATTTCCAGCGTTCGGTGCACTTGCGGAACCGCGAGCGCCGGGGTGCCGCCGGTCACTGCCACCGAGCGCAGCCCGAACTGGTAGCTCTGCCACAGCAATTCATCAGCCTGATGAATATCGACCGGACGGAACTGGCCAGCCTCGATACCGCGCGCCAGCTCCTGCCGGACCGGTTCGCGCATGCCACGCAGAGCGGCGTTGACGTCCGCTTCCATTTCGGTTGACCAACGGGCGGAAACGGCCCACAAGGCCGGGAAGGCAATGAAAGTGGCGGCATCTTCGCGCGCCACCCACAGGTAATAGTCGAGGATGCGCTGGGCGTGACTGCGTCCCTTGGCGAGCACCGGCGGCCTGCGCGTACCGTAGTCGCGGATCAGCAAGGTGGCGATGATGTCGGCCTTGGTTTCGAAATGGAGGATGACGCCGCGTGCGCTGAGGCCGGTCGCATGCCCCAGGTCCATCAGTGTCGTTTCGTCGAAGCCCTTGGTAAAGAACAGTTTGCGAGCGGCCGCCAGAACCGCTTCGCGCGTTTCATGGCTAGTGCGTCGTTTTATATGTGAAGTGCGCAGCATGTTAAGCCCTCTCCCTGGTCACCGAACGGGAAGCGTTTGTGGCGCTAACCTGCGACGCTTTGCTCCGTTGTCCATGACGAACACCCCATTGCGCATTCTGCATTTGTAAATGCATTTATGTGAAATCACAATTCCGCCTGTTGCTCACCATACCTCAGCTTGTGATATTTCGCGCGGCATCGAAGGAAAGATTGAAGATGCGTTGTACCGGTGGGCCCAACTCTCCGGCCAGCAGCGCCAGCAGGAAAAGCCCCAGCAAAAGCGCGGTGGGCAGGCCTAATTGAATGGGATTCAGCGCCGGCGCCGCCCGTCCCAGCACACCGAATGCCAGATTGACCGCAAGCATCGCCACCATCACCGGCAGCGCCAAACTCACGGATGCTCTCAATATCTGCGTGAAGAACACGGGCGCGACTTCCAGCATTGCGGCCACGTCGGGCAACGAATGGCCGATGGGCAGCGATTTGTAGCTGTCCACCAGCAGCGACACCATGGCCAGATGGCCATTGAAAGTGAAGAACAGCAATCCGAACGCCAGATAGAACCATTGGCCGACCACGCCAGAGTTGACCCCGCGCAGGGGATCGGACATTTGTGCAAACGCCAGGCCTGTGCCCTGAGACACCAACTCACCGGCCATGGCGCCGGCTTCGAAGGCCAGCCGCAACATGAATCCCATGCTGGCGCCTACCGCCAGTTCGCGTGCGACGTTCAGCACGGTAGCCGCATCGAACACGATCTGCGCCGGCGGCGCGGGCAAGAGCGGCGTCAACGCCATCGACAACGCGCCCGCAATGATCACCCGCACCCGCACCGAAACAGCACGCGTCCCAATCAGCGGCGCCGCCATCAGCAGCGCGCCGGTGCGCAGCAACGTCCAGAGCAAGGCATTGATCATGCCGAACGCTTGCTGGCCGTCGATGACGATTTGGGTGGCGGAGTCCATGGGAGGGTGGTTGAGATGGGCGATTGTTTAGGAATGGCGAGGAGAAGCGGGAACGGGGAACAGGGAACGGGGAATGAAAGATTTCTGGTAGCCACTATTCGTCGCTACTTCAGCCATTGCGCAAACGCGCGCGAGTACCGTCATTCCCTGTTCCCCGTTCCCCGTTCCCCGTTCCCGCTTCCCGGCTCCTCACCCAATTAAGTGCGGCAACCGCTGAAACAACTGCGTGGTGTATTCCACCAAGGTGCCCAGCAGGAAACTTCCAGTGGCGAAGAGGGCTGCTGTCAACGCGACGGCTTTGGCGACGAAGGCAATGGTGGGTTCGTTCAACTGCGTCGCCGCCTGGATCACGCCGATCACCACGCCGACCACCAGCACAACCAACAGCAAAGGACCGCCTACCCATAAGGCAATTTCAAGGCCGCCGCGTAGTTCGGTAAGTGCTAGTTCGGGAGTCATGGGGCGTGGTCCGGATTGAGAGTTTGGAGCGCGTGGCAAAGCGGGAACGGGGAACAGGGAACGGGGAATGAAAGGTTCAGAACTCTTCTGGACGCGTGAGTGGCGGCGGAAACAATCAGCCGTCGGGATGCGTCATTCCCAATTCCCGCTCCACCATTCCCCGTTCCCCGCTCTTAATTGAAACTCGCCGCCAGTGAGCCGACGATCAGCACCCAGCCGTCGACCAGTACGAACAACAGGATCTTGAACGGGGCGGAGACCAGCATCGGGGACAGCATCATCATGCCCATCGACATCAGCACGCTGGCGACCACCAGGTCGATGATCACGAAAGGGATGAAGATCAGGAAACCAATCTCGAACGCGGTCTTCAGTTCGCTGGTGATGAACGACGCCACCACGATCGGGAACGGCACATCGGCCGGGCTGGCGTAGGCGCCATGTCCGGCGAGGCCCGCGAAAGTCATCAGGTCGGTCTCGCGCACCTGCGCCAGCATGAAATCACGCAGCGGCCCGGTGGTAAGTGTCCAGGCGCTGGAGAAATCGATTTGGCCGTTGAGATACGGCGCCATGCCTTGGGTCCAGGCTTTGTCGCCCACCGGCATCATCACCAGCATGGTCAGGAACAGCGCCAGCCCCACCAATACCTGGTTGGAAGGCGTCTGACCGGTGCCCAGCGCCTGCCGCAGCAGACCCAGCACGATGATGATGCGGGTGAAGGCGGTCATCGCCAGCAACGCCGAGGGAATCAGCGTGATGGCCGTCATCAGCAACAGCGTTTGCAACGGCAGGCTGACGGCGCGATCGCCGACTTGGCCCACGGTGACGTCAGGCAGCGAAGGCAGGGTAGGTTTGGCCGGAGCCGCAGGCGCAGCAGTGGTGGCGGCCGGTGCTGCTGCAGGTGCGTTGTCCGCCGGTGCGGCGGTCTGCGCGACAGCGAGCATTGGCGCACACAGGCACAGCAGAGTCAGTAACGAAAACAGAAGGCGACGCATGATTCAGGTCTCTTTGCGCAAACGCTTGGCGAGCAGTTCGGCGAAATTGGGCAAGGGTGCGGCAGCGGGAGGCAACGGTAACGGTTCGGACAACTGATGCAGCTTGGTGATGCCGCCGGCGCCTACCCCGATCAGCAATTGCTCGCCGTTGACGTCGATCACCATCACGCGATCCTTGGCGCCTACCGACAGCATCGACACCACTCGCAGACGATCGTTCTGGCGCAGGCCCAGGCCAGTGCCGGGCATGCGCTTCAACAACCACGCCATGCCCAGGATCAGGCCTAGTACCAGGATCAGGCCGACCAGCGCGCCGCCGATGCCCGGCGTACTGGGCGCGGCGTAGCCGATCTTCTGCGCAGGCGCGGCGGCGGCCGCACTGGCGATCAGTGTCAGCACTGCACTCATCGCAGCCGCCGGATGCGCTCGCTGGGGCTGACCACATCGGTCAGGCGAACACCGAAACGGTCGTTCACCACCACCACTTCGCCGTGCGCCACCAGCGTGCCGTTGACGAATACGTCCAGCGGTTCACCCGCGCCGCGTTCCAGTTCCACCACCGACCCCTGGTTGAGTTGCAGCAGGTTGCGGATGGCCATGCGTGTGCGGCCTACTTCCAGCGACAGCATCACCGGTACGTCCAGGATCACGTCCAGGCTGACGTCGTTGTCGTTGCCGGCGTGGTCGGACTGCAGGTCCTGGAACGTGGTCGCGACGGCTTCTTCGATTTCGGGATGACTCATGGCGTTGCTTCCTGGTATGCGGCAGGTTGAAGGGCGGTGACAGTGGGAGTTACCGGTGCAAGACGGCTGCCAGGCGGATGCTTGGCGATGATCTTGACGGCGTTGTTGCCGTTGGAAATGCCGAACTCGCCGGTGAAAACGGGAACCTGCTCGACGCAGACCGGCACCGTCTTGGGTAGATCGATGGGCAGGATGTCGCCGACTTTCAGACGGGTGAGCTCGCGCAGATTGATGCGCTTTTCCGCCAGCACGGTGGACAGCGTCACTTCGGCGGTGCGCAGTTGCTGATGCATGGCCTGGCGGAAGGTTTCGTCGTTGTCGACGCGATCGGATTGAATGCCGGCGTCTAGCAATTCGCGGATTGGTTCCAGCATGGAGTAGGGCAGGGTCACGTGCAGTTCGCCGCCGCCGCCATCCAGTTCCACATGGAAGCGGCTGACCACCACGTACTCGCGCGGGCTCACGATGTTGGCGAAATGCGGATTGACCTCGGAATTGACGTGTTCGAAATCCACGGTCATCACCGGCGCCCAGGCATCCACCAGATCGGCGAAGGTCTGTTTCAGCAACAGATGGATGACTCGCATCTCGGTGGGCGTGAATTCGCGGCCTTCGATCTTGGCCGGGTAGCGACCGTCGCCGCCGAAGAAGTTGTCCACCACGGTGAACACCAGCTTGGGTTCGAACACGATCAGCCCGGTGCCGCGTAGTGGTTTGAGTTTGATCAGGTTGAGGTTGGTGGGCACGTACAGCGAGTGCAGGTAGTCGCTGAACTTGATCACGTCGATGCCGCGCACCGACAGGTCTGCGGAGCGGCGCAGCAGGTTGAACAGACCGATGCGCCAGGTGCGGACGAAGCGTTCGTTGATCATCTCCAGCGTGGGCAGGCGCCCACGCACGATGCGGTCCTGGCTGGCGAAGTCGTAACTGCGCGCCACCGCCGGATCGACCGGCTCTTCGGTTTCGATGACGCCCGAATCGACGCCATTGAGAAGGGCATCGATTTCGTCTTGCGAGAGCAGGTCACTCATCATGGCGCGCGGATTCCTTACTGCATTACGAAACTGGTGAACAGCAACGCTTCCACCGACGGCTTGCCGGTTTCGGCGATCAGTAGCTTTTTCACATCGGTCAGCGCGTCGTTCTGCAATTTTTCCTTGCCGGCGCGGGTGATCAGTCCCTCCGCGTTCTGCTGGGCGAACAGCATCAGCAACTTGGCGCGGATGGCCGGGGCGTGTAGTTGGATGTTCTTCAGCGCTTCCGGATCGCGCGTCATCAGCTGCACTTCCACCTGCAGATAGCGCGCACCGCCGGCCGAGCCGATCAGGTTGACCACGAAGGGCGGTTCCAACGCGAAGTACTGAGCCGGCGCCGGAACGTTGCCGGTCTTGGCGTCGTTCTTGGCTTCAGCCTGTCCGGCCTTGGCGTCGCCCGAATGGCTGGCGAAGAACCAGGCGCCGCCACCTGCGGCACCGGCCACTATCACGGTGATGGCGACGATAAGCAGCCACGGCTTGCCGGCTTTCTTGGCGTCGGCCTTGGCGGTCTTGGGGTTGGTCTTGTCGGCGGGGGCCACGCGGGTCGATCTCCTGATGTGTCGGGAGAGACGGATGCAAGGGGCGTGCCGTTGGTGGGGCGGAGGGTTGCCGGAGTTTTGACGCGGGGTGGTGAGGCTGCGTAGCCAAGCATTGTAGGAGCGCCGTCCCGGCGCGAGCTCTTCCTGTCAGATCGCGATAGATGCGAAAGCTCGCGCCGAGACGGCGCTCCTACAAGGAGAATCCCCAACGTGTGGGAGCGACGTGAGTCGCGACGCTTTCCGTGCCGTCTACCTTCACGGTCGCGACTGACCGGTGCCGGCATGCCGGCACCACTCCCGCAAGGAAGCATCGCTCCCCACAAGGAAGGATTGTCGCGACCCGCTGCTAAGCGTACGCGTCCAGCAGTCCGTGGGCGGTTACGCGAACCGGGCGGGGCAGCAGGGCCTCGCTGGCCAGGCCGGCGTCTTCGCTGCCGTTATGGTCCCCGGCACCGAGCGTGTTCGGTGCCGGGTGGGAATTCTGGTGATGCCCCACATCGGCCTGCGCCAACTGGAAGCCGTGCTGCCCCAGCATGTCGCGCAGCTTGGGCAGGCTGTTTTCCAGCGCCTGCCGGACTTCCGGCTGGGCGCTGCTGAAGTCGGCGTGCACGCGATCTCCGTCCAGGCGCAGGCGTACTTCCACGGTGCCCAGATCGTTCGGCGATATCTTGATGTGGGCGTGGCCGATTTTCTGCTCGGCCATCCAGGTCAAACGTGTGCCGACCGCTTCGTCGAACTGTTCGTTGTGCAGATCCGGCATCGGAGCTTCCAGCGGGTTGACGGTCGCGGTGCGTGCCAGTCCGTTGGATGAGGTTGTGGTGGAGCCCGCCATCAGATTGGTCGACGGCGAGGCGGGTTCCGCTTCGCCTTCGGAGCTCAGCGCATCCACAACGTCCTTGACCAGCGCGATCGCCTCCGGCGCCGCAGCAATGGGGTTGCCGTTGGCCAGATGGCTGGCGAAGGACAGCAGGTTCTGCAGCGCCGGTTTGGCCGGGTTGCTGCTTTCGGCATGCGCAGGCAGCGTGACCTGGACATCGGCACCAGCGAGATCGGTCATCAGCACATCAGGCATTGGCGCATCGGCCGCCAAACCTGAGGTGGTCGCCGGCGCCACATCAGTCACTGTCCCGGCGGTCGTCGCGTTGCCAACAACGGGAGCGAACGATGCGGCGTCACCGCTCGCGGTCGGCGCTACTGAAGCCGCCATGAGCGGCGCTTCGGTCATGCCTGCCTCGGACAGCTGCAACGCTTGCGCATTGGCCGCGAGTTCCAACGGTGACGCAGGCACGGTAAGTGGGGCGGTCTCCGGAAACGCCGGCAACTGCGTTGCCAGCCCGAATGGCGGCCAATCTTCAGCAGCTTTCGGTTTGCGAGTGGCGCGTTCCGTTTTGCTGGATTCCTGCTCGGGTTTTTCTTCAACTTCGGCTACCGAGGCCTTGCCATCCTTGCCGGCCGATGATGCCGACTTCGCGTGCGCGGCTTTCTTTTCCATCAGCCGGTCGAACTGCGGTTTTTCCTGTGCGTTGGACTCATCGGCTTTTGCCGATGCATGGGTGGCAGCTGCCTGGCTGGCGGAACTGGCGGCGCCAGGATTGAGGCCGGCAAGCGCGGTCTTCATCCGTTTTCCTCGCTTTCCTGCACTGCCGTCGCGGCCTGGCGTACACGGCGTGCGCCCAGGTCGTCCATCTCACGTTGATCGCGGCGTTCCACCACTTGCCGTTCCTGCACGCGGTAGCTGGCGGCCAGTTGTTCCAGTACTTGTTTGTCGCGGCTCGCCAGCAGCAGGCGGTCGCGTTCGATATCGACGCTGGCGCGGCTGCGGTCGATCGTCTGCAGCTGCTGTTTGAGCGCGCTATCGATACGGTCCAGAAAAGCGCGGCGGTTGGCCAACTGCGCCGGACTGGTGGCCGCCATCTGGCTGTTGGCGTATTCCTCGGCATAGCCGCGCAGTTCTTCCAGGCGCGATTCGTGCATCGTCAAGGCGCGCTGGCGCTCGGCCAGGTCGCGGGCGACGGCATCCTCATGCTCCTGCGCGCGGCGCAGCAAGGGATCGATTCGGCGGGACTGCATCATGGGTTAGAGCTCCTTACGTTCGAGCGGACCGCGCTGTTTCATGCCGCTGCTTTGGATCAAAGTTTCCAGCGCCGAGCGACTGCTAGGCAGATCGGCGGAATGCGCCACGTCCTGTCCCAGGAATTCAACGATTTCGGGCCAGCGTTCCAGGGCTTCGTCCACGGCCGGATCGTTGCCGCGCTGGTAGGCGCCGATGGCGATCAGGTCGCGGTTGCTGTTGTAGGCCGACAGCAGCCGCTTGAGTTTGCGGATACGGTCGCGCCAGGTTTCGTCGGCAATTTCCGTCACCACGCGGCTGACCGAGGATTCCACGTCGATGGCCGGATACAAACCGCTGTCGGCAACGCGCCGCGACAGCAGGATGTGGCCGTCGAGAATCGCGCGCGCGGCGTCGGCGATCGGGTCCTGCGGATCGTCGCCTTCAGTCAGTACGGTGTAGAACGCGGTGATGGAGCCACGTCCGGCGGAGCCATTGCCGGCACGTTCCACCAATGCGGGCAGACGCGCGAATACCGACGGCGGATAGCCGCGGGTGGTGGGCGGCTCACCGACCGACAGACCGATTTCGCGCTGCGCCTGGGCGAAGCGGGTCAGCGAATCCATCAGCAGCAGAACATTCAATCCCTGATCGCGGAACCATTCGGCGATGGCGGTGGCGCGATACGCGCCTTGCAGCCGGGCCAGCGGCGGCCGGTCCGCCGGGCTTGCCACCACGACGGCACGCGCCATGCCGGAAGGGCCCAATGTGCTTTCGACGAAATCGCGCACTTCGCGACCACGTTCGCCAATCAGTCCCACCACGATCACGTCCGCGGCGGTGTAGCGGGTCATCATGCCCAGCAGTGTCGATTTGCCCACGCCCGAACCAGCAAACAGCCCCACGCGTTGGCCACGGCCAATCGGCAGCAGTGCGTTGATGGCGCGCACGCCGACGTCCAACGGCTGGGTGATCGGTTCACGCGAGAGCGGATTGATGGCGGCGCCGGACAAGCTGACCGTGGTTTCGGCGCGAATGGGACCGCGTCCGTCCAACGGCACGCCGTCGCTGTCGATCACGCGGCCCAGCAAACCTTCGCCAACCTGCACGCCACCGCGGCGGCGCATCGGCACCACGCGGGCGTTGGGCAGCAGGCCGTGCAGTTCGGCGCTGGGCATCAGATAAGTACGTTCGCCGGCAAAGCCGACGACTTCAGCGTCGACCCAGCCGCCATCGACGACTTCGACCTTGCAGGTCGCGCCCAGCGGCGCTTCGCAGCCAATGGCTTCCAGTGTCAGTCCCACCGCGCGGCGCAGGATGCCTTCGCGGATCAAACCGCGACCACCCAGGTCCGGGCGAATCTGCGACAGGCGCGCGGCCAGGCGAAGATCGCGTGCGGTCAGCCATTCCAGTGGTTGCGCGCTCATACCGCGGCTCCACGCGCCAGCACGCGTTCCAGTGCGCCACGCAGGCGCGCTTCCAGTGTGCCGTCGATGCGCACGCTTTCGGCATGCACGCGCAGGTCGCCGCGGCTGAGCGAATGATCGGCGGTCAGGCGTGTGGCCGGCATCAGCGACAGCACCGGCGTCAGTGCCGCGATATCGTCCGGGTGCATGCGTACTTCCACTTCGCGGTTGGTGCCGCCGACAGCATCCAACGCCTCGCTGGCCAGCTCTTGCAGCAACATGGGGTCGGTCTGATAGGCACGGCCGACCAATGCGCCGGCGATACGGACGGCCAACTCGGATAAAGCGGCGACGACTTCGTTCTCAAGCCGATCCAGCGGACGTGAGAAATTGTCCAGAATGCCTTCGATCTGCGCGGCCAGCCGCCGCACTTCGGTTTGGCCTTGCGCCAATCCTTCGGCGTGGCCTTCCGCACGGCCGCGTTCCAAACCCTCTTGATAGGCGGCTTCTTCGATGGCCTGAATTTCTTCCAGGCTGGGCGGACGCGGCAACGGCGCATTTTCCGAGGTCGCGCCTCTGGCCACGAAGTCCAGCGGCGGCGCCAGCCAGCGGATCGCATCGTTGCTGTCGGCGCCTGCTCCGATGGTGGTCATACCATCTCCTCACTGCCGGCCACCAGCGAGATCACGCCTTGCTCGGAGAGGCGACGAACAATCGCCAGGATTTCCTTCTGTGCCATTTCGACGTCGGACAAGCGCACGGGGCCGCGCGCTTCCATGTCTTCCAGCAGTATTTCCGCGGCACGCTGCGACATGTTGCGGGTGATCTTTTCGCGCACCTTGCCGTCGGCGCCGCGCAAGGCCAAGCCCAGGCGGTCGTTGGGTACTTCGCGCAGCAGCGCCTGCAGTTCGCGGTCGCTCAGGTCGTTCAAGTTGTCGAACACGAACATCAAGTCCTGGATGCGCGCGCCCAGCTCGGCATCGACCTGGCTGATGGTGGTCAGGATGACCTGGTCCTGGCCTGAATCCATGAAGTTGAGGATGTTGGCCGCGACTTTGACGCCGCCGATATTGGATGACTTGAGATTCTGGTTGCCGGAGAACTGGCGTTCCATGATCTCGTTGAGTTCGTTCAGTGCGTTCGGCGGAATGCCGTCCAGCGTGGCAATGCGAAGCAACACATCCGAACGCGTACGCTCGGGCAGGATTTTCAGGACTTCAGCGGCCTGGTCGCCATCCAGGTGCGACAGCACGATGGCGATGATCTGCGGATGTTCGTTGCGCACCAGGTCGGCGATGGCGCGCGGGTCCATCCATTTCAAGGTATCCAGGCCGGTGGTGTTGCGGCCCAGCAGGATGCGGTCGATCAGGCTGCCCGCCTTGTCTTCGCCCAACGCCTGCACCAGCACCTTGCGCACGTAGTCGTCGGCGCCCATGCCGAGCGATGTCTGCTTGTCCAACGCGGAGTTGAAGACTTCCATCACCTGCGACACCTGTTCGCGGCTGATGCCGGAAATGGTGGCCATGGCGATGCCCAGCTTCTGCACCTCTTTGGCGTTCATGTGCTTGAGCACTTCGGCCGCGTCTTCCTCGCCCAGCGACAGCAGCAGCACGGCGGCGCGTTGGACCCCGGAAAGGGCAAGTTCCTGTTGCTTATTCATCGCTGTCCACCCAATCCTTCACGACCTGAGCGACCTGCCGGGAGTCGGTCTTCACCGCTTCACGTGCTTGCCGCAGCCGGTCTTCGTAGGCATCGGAAGCCAATGCGCGCTGCTTGGGCGTCGCGTCGACCTCTTCCTGCAGCGCCGCGACGATGCGTTCGTCTTCATCTTCGTCATCCATGAGAGTGACGTCGACCCTGGACGCTTTCAGTCGCTTGGGCGCGGGATTGACGATCTGGCGGATAGCCGGGCGAAGTACGCCGAACAGCAGCGCCAGTACGACGATGGCACCCAGGCCGTAGCGCGCGATGTCGCGCACAAGCGGATTTTGCAGTACCGGGTTTTCCCATAGCGGAATGTCTTCGGCCACGACGGGATCCTCGCGTACGAACGGCGCGTTCATCACCGACACCGAATCGCCGCGTGCGCCGTCGAAACCTACCGCCTCCTTCACCAGCGCTTCGACGCGGGCAAGGGTGGCGGCGTCCAGGGGCGTCATCACCGTCTTGCCGTTGGCGCCGGCACGCGGCACGTGGTCCACCAACACGGCGGCGGTGATGCGACGGACCCGGCCGGCCGGTTGGCGGGTGTGTTGCAACGTGCGGTCGAGTTCGAAATTGCGGGTCGCGCTGCTGGCGGTTTCCACCGGCGCATCGGGATTGGGAGCTGCGGCCGCGGCGGGGCCGGGCGGGGTGTTGCTGGTGGCGCCGGGCACGCCTTCTGGACCGCCAGTCTTGCTGACGGTGTTCTGGCTGACTTGCTCGCTGCGGATCTTGGTCGGATCGTTGGCGAAAGTCTCGCGTGCTTCTTCGACCACCGAGAAATCCATGTCCACCGCGACTTCGGCGTTGACGCGGCCAGGGCCGGTCAGCGGCTCCAATAGTTCGCGGATGCGCTGGTTGAACGACGTCTCCAGCTTGCGCACGCGTTCGAACTGCGCGGCATTCAAGGCAGCCTCGCTGTTGGGATCGCTGATGGTCAGCATGCGGCCGCTCTGGTCCACCACGGTGACGCGCTCAGGAGCGAGGTCAGGAATGCTGGAGGCGACCAGGTGCACGATGGCGTCGACTTGATTGCGTTCCAGCATGGCGCCGGAGCGCAGGTCCAATACCACCGAGGCGCTGGCGACTTCGCGCTGGCGAGTGAACGCGCTGGGCTTGGGAATGGCCAGATGCACGCGTGCATCGCGCACCGGTCGCAGTGTGGCGATGGTGCGGACCAGTTCGGTTTCCAAAGAATGCTGATAGCGTGCGCTTTCTACGAACTGGCTGACGCCGAAGCCCGGATCGCGCTCCATCAGTTCGAAGCCCAGGCGGCCGCTCTCGGCCAGTCCGGAGCCGGCCAGCTTCAGGCGTGCGTCGTGCAGGTTCTTTTCCGGTACCGAAATTGCGCCGGTGGCTTCATCCAACTTGAACGGAATCTGCGCGGTGCGCAGCATGTCGGTGGCTTCCGCCGTGGCCTTGGCATCCAACCCGGTATACAGCGGCGCGTACGCGGGTTTTTGCGACCAGAAGAACACCATCAGGCCGACCGCCATCGCACCGGCGATCATCAACAACGTGCCCATCTGGCGGAACACCGGAATGTCCTGAATCCTGGAAAGCGCCGCGCCCGCCTTTTCGGCGTTCAGCGATTCCTTCAGTGCGTCCTTGGAAAGGGTGAGGGCCATGGGGTTGCGGGTTCCTGGTTCAAACGGCTTGTTTTGTCACGGTTTTGTTTTTTGTAGAGCCGAGCTTGCTCGGCTGCTTTTTTGTATCCGAAGCTAGAAGCAGCCGAGCAAGCTCGGCTCTACAAAATCAAAGCGGCATGTTCATGACGTCCTGGTAGGCCTGGACCAGCCGGTTGCGTACTTCGACGGTGGCGCGGAACGCCACCTGCGATTGCTGCGCGGCCACCATCACCCGCGCCAGGTCGGCGCGCGGGTCGCCAAGCTCGAAGGCTTGGGCCAATGCGCCGGCTTCCTTTTGCGTGGTGTTGACGCCTTGGATCGCGTTCTGCAGCGTCTCGCCGAAACTAGGCGCCTTGACCACGGCGGACTGGCCGAAGTCGATGGCGCCAGGGTTCTGCACCGGTTCCAGTGCACGCGTGCCCAGCTGGTTCTGGTAACTGCGGATCTGCGACAGGATGGAAGAAACGGAGTCGGACATGGGCGGCTGCGGTAAGCGTCGGAGTGTCTTGGTGAATTAGGGTCTATTAGCGCTATCGGGACAGGTCCCGTTGTCGTGTCCGGTGGTCAGGTGGTCGTGCGTGGCGCCGTGACAGGCCGGCCGCCTGTTCCAGCCACGCGCGGCCGCTTGGCCACCGGACACGGCAACCCGAAGGGCCGCACTTGAGCGCGCATGCGGCGGCGTCATCACTCGGTCATTTATCGACATAAATTCTTTCGTTCTTCCTTGCCGCATACGCGCTCAAGTGCGGCGGGGCCTATCCCGATAGCGCTAATAGACCCTGTTGCAAGACGTGTGCCGAAATCGCTTTGCGCCGCTCGTCAGTTTTCCGTCGCCAGAGAAACTTCGTCGCGCTCCACGCCGTACTTGCGCAGTTTTTCCACCAGCGTGGTGCGGCGCAGGCCCAGCAATTGCGCGGCATGGGCGACCACGCCACCGGCGCGGTCCAACGCATCGCGGATCAGGTTCATCTCGATCCGGGCGATGTGTTCGCGCAGGTCCAGGCCTTCTTCCGGCAGGCGGTCGTCGGCTTGGGCGGGCGTGGTCGTTGCTGCGTTTTCCGCGGTGCTGGCCAGGGTGACCGTGTTGGCGGCCACCGGCGTGGCGACGGCGACCAGTTCCGCGGGCAGCGGCGGCAGATCTTCCGGCTGGTAGCGCTTGGGCAGATCATGCGCGCGCACCAGACCGCCGGGATGCAGCACGGCCAGGCGCTCGACCAGATTGGTCAGTTCGCGCACATTGCCCGGCCACGGATAACCGCGCAGTGCCTGCAGGGTTTCTTCGGCGAAGCGCACTTCGCCGCGGCCGGTACGCGCCAACTGCGCGGCGATGGTGTCCACCAGCGCCGGCAGATCTTCCGTGCGCTCGCGCAGGGCGGGCATCTCGATGGGGAAGACGTTGATGCGGTAGAACAGGTCCTCGCGGAACTGGTTGCTGGCGATGCGGTCTTCCAGATCGCGGTGAGTGGCGGCGATCACGCGCACATTGCAGCGGATCGTCTGGCTGCCGCCGACACGTTCGAAACTGCGCTCCTGCAGCACGCGCAACAGCTTGACCTGCATCGGCAGGCTCATGTCGCCGATTTCGTCCAGCAGCAGAGTGCCGCCTTCGGCCATTTCGAAACGGCCCTTGCGGGCGCTCAGCGCGCCGGTAAACGCGCCTTTCTCGTGGCCGAACAGTTCGCTTTCCAGCAAGTCCGGCGGAATGGCACCGCAGTTGATCGCCACGAACGGTCCATCGCGGCGGGGTGATTGGTCGTGGATGGCGCGGGCCACTACTTCCTTGCCGGTGCCCGATTCGCCCAGCACCAGCACGGTGGTGTCGAACGCGGCGACCTGGTCGATCAACCGGCGCAGACGGACGACTGCTGGGCTGTTGCCGGTGGGGCCGCTGGAAACCGCGGTCTGCGCGTGATGTTCGGTGTCCAGCCGCTTCAGACTGGCGCGGCGCAGGCAGCCTTCCAGCTGGGCGTGACGGATAGGCGACTCCAGCGGCCACACGCCGGCCTCGTGCAGGCCATGCGCGGCGGCGAACGCGGCGGTGTCGCCTTCCAGCAGCAGGACCGGCGGAGGCAGCGGCGTGCGTGCCAGCCACGCGAAGAATTCCGTGGCCTGTGCGGCATCGTCCAGTTCTCCGACCACCAGCGCCATCCAATCGTGCGGACGGTGGCGGCCCAGATCCACGTCACCGAGGCTGGCGACCCAGCGCGGTGTCAGGTCCATGAATTCCAGCAGTCCGGCCAAGCGTTCGGCGCGGGCGGCATCGGCATCGATGACGAGGATTCGGGATTCACTCATGGCTGCGGTCGTCTCTGAACTTTTCTAGGATGGGCAAGACTTCCTGGATGTAGGAAAGCTTGCTGACAAAATTGTCGGCGCCGGCGCGCATGGCGTGCTCGCGGTGCTCGGCGTCGTCGAAATGGCTGGCAATGACCACGAACGGCGGCGCGTCCTGGGTCTTGATCAGCCGGGTGGCTTGCAGTCCGCCCATTTCGGGCATGGCCAGGTCCATCAGGACCACGTCCGGGCGGAGCGTTTCGGAACGTTCGATCGCTTCCAGCCCGTTGCTGGCGCGGCCAACCACTTCCAGCCAATCCAGCTTGCGCAAATGGCGCATCGCCGCATTGATGAAGCCTTCGTGGTCGTCCACCAACAGAACAGTGATCTTGCTCATTCTTTTATCGCTCCGCTAACCGGCCTTGGCCAAAGCCGACACGTTACCGTGTCGACGCTGGCGTGCGGGAGCGATATCCAGCTGTTCCCGGTACTTCGCCACAGTTCTGCGGGCAATGTGGATCCCCTGGCGGGCCAGCAGCCCGGCGATGGCCTCGTCGGCCAGCGGCTTGCCGGCCGGCTCGGACTCGATCAGCCGGCGCACCATGGCCCGCACCGCCGGACCGGAGACGCTGGCGCCTTCCAGGCGCACGGCGAAGAAGTGCTTCAGTTCGAACGTGCCGCGCGGCGTCTGCATGTACTTGCCGGTGGTGATGCGCGAGATGGTGGACTCGTGCATGCCGATCTCGTCGGCGATCTCTTTCAACGTCAGCGGCGCCATGGCTTCATCGCCTTGCGACAGGAAGCCGGCCTGGCGCTCGACAATGGCGCGCGCGGTGCGCAGCAGGGTGTCGTAGCGCATCGACAGGCCGCGGGTCAGCCAGCGGGCTTCCTGAAGCAGTTCGCGCAGCTTCTGTGCTCCGGCGCTCTGGTCTGCATTCTGTTGATCAGCACGCTCCAGGGCGCGTTCGTGCATCGGCATGACCGACAGGCGCGGCGTGGTGGCCGGGTTCAAGGCCACGCGCCAGGCGCAGTCGGCGTGCCAGGCCACCACGTCCGGAATCACATACGCAGCGGCAGCCTCGGGCACCAGCGCTTCACCCGGACGGGGTTGTAGGGACAGGATCAGGCGGACGGCATCGCGCACCTGGTCGGCATCCAGGTCCAAGCGGGTGGCGATGGCGTCGTAGTCATGACTGCCCAGCAGGTCCAGGCAGGACTCGATGATGCGCTGGGCGATAGGACGGCCCGGTACGTGGCCGGCCAAACCGGCCAGTTGCGCCAGCAGGCACTCGCGCAGGTCGCGCGCGGCCAGCCCGGTGTATTCACCATGCAGGATGCGCTGGCGCAGGATTTCGGCATGTTCGGCGGAAACGCCGTGCTGGGCGGCGGCGATCATCGCCAGCGAGGCGGGTTCCTGTACCAGGTAACCGGCGTCGTCGGTGTGCTCCAGCCAGAAGGCAGCAACCTGCAGGTCAGCATCGCTCAGTTCCAGCGACAGCTTGGCCAGCACGCGCACCTGCGGGTCGCTGGATTCGCCGGCCTCGATACGCTGCATGCGGTCGTCGTCGCCCTCGTTCCAGCTGGCGCCGGGGATGTCCCACAGGTTGGATTCGGGTAGTTCGTCGAAAGCGGCGGTTTCGACCGCGGCGGTGTCGGTGCTGTCGGCGGCCAGGGTGGGGGATTCGGCGCTCTGCTCTTCTTCCAGCTCCAGCAGCGGGTTGAGCTCCAATGCGCGGCGAATTTCCATCTCCAGCTGCAGGCCATCGAGCTGCAGCAGCCGGATCGACTGCAGCAGCTGCGGCGTCAGGTGGAGCTGCTGTCCGAGTTGAGTGGCAAGACCGGTCTTCATTTTGTTCCCCTTCGGTGCCGTCGCTGGACTTTGGCGCCGTGGGAACACTTTGAGCCGATCGCGCCAGAAAAATAATCGGGGCGTTTCTGGTTGTGATGAGGACGTACCCGACGGCCTGTAGGGGTTTGCCCTACAGGGTCGGGTTTATGGGGGTTGGCGAGGGGTAGGAGGTGTTTGCCGCAACGGGATTCCGGCGCGGCGGGTGGGGGGATGCACGGTGTTGTGCAAGGTGTGGGCCAGTTTTTTTGTGTAGCTGCGCTGTGCGCACGGCTGAGCTCTGAGTCCGTCGCTGCTGTTAGATATGGGCGCTAGCGCGGGTAACTCATTGGGACTGATTGGCTACGCGCTTGCAGCGGGCGTCACTTTTCTTGTGTGGCCAAGAAAAGTAACCAAAAGAAGGCCACCCCTGGCAGCGCGCCCCTTCGGGGTACGTGTCGCCGGTGGGAATTTTCGGAAGGCACATCCATGTGCCTGCCGAAAACGCCGCGCGTCCTGCGCGGCGCCCTGAAGGGTTGTACCCACCGGCGCCACCGCGCCTTAAAGGGGGCCCCAAGAAGCCAAGAGCGACAGCAAGAGCGTAGGAGCAACAGCAACAGCAACAGCAACGCCACAGGATTTTGCCATTACTGTTACCGCCCGCTATTGCGGTTACTTGGCTCTAGTTGCCGTCTTAGCTCTTGCTCTCGCATTGCTCTTGCTTTGCTCCTGCCCTGCTCTTGCTCTTGATCTCAGGGGCCCCCGTTAAGGCGCGGCAAGCGGGACGGGTTAAACCCCGCAGGGGCGGCGCACAGGATGTGCGTCGTTTTCGGCAGGCACATGGATGTGCCTTCCGAAAATTCCCGGCCCGATTGCGAACCCGAAGGGCGCGCTGCCCGGGGCGTGTTTCTTTTGGTTACTTTTCTTTGCACGAGCAAAGAACAAGTGACGCCCGCTGCAAGCGCGTAGATCATCTGTCCCGATTAGCCATCCGCGCCAGTGTAACGCGACACATGGTTTGTAAAGCCACGACATTTGACTTGCACAGCGTCTAATCCAGTCCCCTGTCAGTGCATTCTCGTGGCCTTGGCCCCTCAAGCGGTCTTTGAACCACCCCATCGCGCTTGCCTGCCCCTGACCGGAACTATCGGACCTTCCTACAACAACCGACCGCCTCCAGCAGGTTAATCCTGCTGGGTCGGGCCGAAATCCATGCGCAACTGCACCTTCGGCGAAGCGCCCCGATGCTCTAGGACTTCCAAAACTTCGTAGTCGGCCTTTAGGCCATCTTTGGTGAGGCGCTGGATGCGTCGCACGCGCGCCTTGATGATGTCGTCCTTGGCGAACTGTTCCTGGTTGAGCTGGACACGTTTCAGGAACTCATAGTCCGACACCGTGGCGTAGTAGGTGTTGCCGCCGCCTTCGGTGAAGCGCCACTTATTACCATCCTGAAATGCCAAGTTGAGCACCTGCAAACTAGTGGCATACTCGTCTTCCTGCAGTGCCTCTTCCTCCGGCTCGGGCGCCTTGAAGTAACCAGCCTGCACACGATCAATCGATACGATGACCTTCTTCGCGTCCTTGTCGACCACGGCCACGGTCTCGATTCCTTCCTTCTGCAACGGCTCGCCGATTACGCCCTCAAGTCCGCGTCGAATCTTGTAGTCCTGCAGCAGCTGCAGGACCCGTTCCTCGATATCCATGTGATCGTTATCCACATATAGCCGCACAAGCCCATTGCTGAGCGGCTCAATCCGCTTAACCCCTCGGCCACGTAGCCACATGACGACCTGAACCACGCCCTTGACCGTGTCCTTGCCGAGTCCCAGCAATCCCACGATTGCCAATATTCCCGTGACCGGGTGGCTGTTGGCGAAGTCCAGCACCTTCTGCCATAGGCTCTGTGCCAGCTCAAGGTCTACGCCGAACGATCCCGACTTAAAAGAGGCGTTAACATTCACGGAAACCTTGGCTTGGTTGCCGTTGAGAATCTCGTTGGCGCGCTCAACCAAATCTCCCATGGCCAGCAAGGCCGGGGCCAAGGCGCGGACGTTCATCTTGTGCTCTGTGAGCGCCGGGCCGTCATAGACAAGGTGGAAGCGTGAATGCTGTGCCATATCCATCTTTATATAGGATTCCTCGTCTACGGGATGCTCGCCGCAGCGAGATGAGCCCGGGCTGGCTTGGGCATAGTACGGGGAGCGCTGACAGCATTAAACCCCTATTGAACTCGGGCCTCTCTGTTCCATGGGGGAACCGTAGCGCTGGGGTTAAGCGGGGGCAGCTTCGATTGCAGTCTGGATTGCAGCCGTGTCCAAGTTATAGACGCCGCCGTCTGACCGTATTACCTCGTAACGGAGAGCTAACCGTGCTGCTACTTGGTCGAGTAGATCCGCTCTCTTCGGGCGGCACCTCTTCCGCCCCCGATGCTATAGCGGATGGGCACCGTCTTACCCTCGAAGCGATCAAATAGCCGGCGCATGTCGCGGTGGTCGTTGATGGTGAGGATGGCTCGGCCCTTGAGCCCGGCCATGATGCTGGCCAGCGCTTCGTACTGATCCAGATCGAAGGCGGTGCCATAGCCCTCGGTCTGCCAATAGGGCGGGTCCAGGAAGAAAAGGGTATGCGGCGCATCGTATTTGGCTATGCAGGCTTGCCAGGGGAGCTGCTCTACCACGACCCGGTGCAACCGCAGGTGGGCGGCGCTTAGGTCCTCTTCCAGTCGCAGCAGATTGAGGCTCTTGGGCGAGGTGGTTGCTGTGCCAAAGCCTTGGCCGCTGACCTTGGCGCCCCATGCCAGCCGTTGCAGGTAGTAGAACCGCGCTGCGCGCTGGATATCGGTAAGCGTGTCGGGGTGTTGAAGCTGTGCCCACTTGAACATTTCGCGCGAAGTCAGCGCCCAGCGGAACTGTCGGACGAATTCCTCTAAATGATGGGTCACCACGCGATACAGCCGCACAAGTTCGCCATTGCAATCGTTCAGTACTTCAACCTTGGCCGGCTCCCGTGCGAATAGCAACGCGGCTCCACCGGCGAAGGCTTCGACATAGCAGGTATGTGGGTTGGCCGTGAGCAGCGGCAAAAGGTGTGGTAGCAGGCGGGTCTTGCCGCCGGGCCATGGAACTAACGTATTGGACTTCATTGCGATCTCAGCCTGTGCGAGGGGGAAGGTCTACCTTGGCCGGGCTCTCGCGAGAGCGCAGGGTCCTCGGCCAATGCCACGCGGCTGATCGCGTGTGTTGCGGCGATGGACCGATGCTTGCTGGCACCGGTCCATCGCCCTGTTCTGATTCAAATCGAAGCGGGCACCGGTTGTGGCGCTGCGGCGCCAGTCAACATCCACAGATGCTCAGGGGTCACGCGATGGACACGATCGGCGCGAAACAGTGCAGCCCCGGCGTGCTCAAACGCCCAGGCGATTAGCTCGGAGCAAAACCAAGCATCGCGGCCCTGCCAATTGCGCCGCCCGAGAAATCCGAAGATCGCGCCGATGTCGTAGGGCTTGCCGAGCTGGCTACGCGCCGCCGCGATGACGGCCGCCGGATTGGCGCAGGGCAGATGCTCGAACCGATAGTCTTGTCCACGAATCGCGCTCGCTAGCGGTACCTCGCGTACGCCGTGGCCAGCGATGGATTCGATGACCCGATCGCCGGCGACTAAGCCGACATGGCTCCAGCGCGACCAGGTGAAGTAACGGATAAGCATCGAGCCGAGCGAGCGGCGCTTACTAAAAATCAAGGTGATCGTAGATTGCGTCATGGGTAATAGCTTCTTTAATGGGCGTTTAAGGGGTGATCTACTTGGGTGGTGTCGGCCACGTCACTTCATTCGGGAAGGTGGGCTGCTCGGGCACGCGCCGCAGCGCCTCGCGGTACTGCAACCACGCGTTTAGTTCGGCCTGTGTCTGCGGGTAGTCGGAGAGCAGACGTATATCCGATGCCTCCAACAGCCGATCACGCCGATGACGGTGTTGCGCGGCCTGTTGCTCGGCGGTGGGTGGTGCGGGTGCCTGTGCGACAGGATGGCCGGCGGCATTGGGCTGGATGCGCTTACCCGCCGTCTGCGCATCCAGCAGCGCGGCATGTTCGTCCGCGCTGATCGCAACAGCGTCGTGGGGAATGTGTTCGTGGATATCACTGCGATAGAAGCCACCGCTAGCGGCGCTGTAATAGATTGTGCTCATCAGAACCCCACCGCTTGCCAGAAAAAACCTTCCCAATAATTGCTGCTGCCACCGGGGTGCTGCACGTAGGTTGAGAACGACGATGATGTCGGATGACCCATCACCTGCACGTAGCAATCCACGGCCTTGCGGTTGATGCCGCTCAGATTCCAGTCCACCACGCTTACGCCGAGTGCCGCGTTCGGGAAGGTGATCGGAAACAGAATGCTCGGACCTATGCCTTCGCCGCCGCCGCCGGCGTGGCGCCCCCACTGATGAATCAAGCCATTGGGCAAGCGGCACCACCCGTTTTGACCGAACGACTGACTAAACCCGCCCGTAAGTCCAGCGCCTTGCAGCGCTGCGAGAATGGCTGCCTGAGTGAAGGCGGTCGTGGCCAGGCTGGTGTCGTTGTCGTTGGCCGGTGGTGTCGGCGCACGCGGGTTTCCCGTGAAGTTCGGGCCATCCAGCGGCGCACCGCCGAGCTGAGCCAGCGTGACGTCGTGCGGATTATTTCGATCATTGATGTGCGCTAAAAGCGCATTCAATGGTGCGAAATAGCTGCTGTCCAAGCCATCGAGCGTATCGGCGTTGAACGACGTGTTGTTCACAATGTTCTGCACGACCAAGCCAATGGCTTGCAGCAGCTGCGTGTGGTCGCTGGGATCAAGCACGAGTCCCGCCGCCTCGATCACGCGTGCGACTTCTTCCTGCAACGCATTGAACCAGGCGGCGATCAAGCGCGTGGTGGGAACGGCGGCGTAGACGTCGCCATCGGTGAAGCCGTGCTTGCCTGGGCCGAACAGATTCTGCGCGGCGGTGGGGGTATTAATACGTTGCATGCGGAAGCTCCGGATACTGCGGCTGCCAATGCGTCAATGCATCGACGTCGATACACGCCTCGATCCAGTCGCTGCAAGCTCGACGCCAGGCAAAGACCGCGCCGCTGACGTGGCTAAAGGCGTTTCCTTTGGCGATGATCGACTGACACAACGGCACCTTGCCGGTACCGCCGCCGCACAGGCTATCGATCAGCGGGGTTGGCACCGTCGGATCGGCCAGCCATGTTGTGGCTTCAGCCAGCTGCACGGGCCAGCTTGATACTTCAGACGTCGCGTACTGCGACAGGATCGGCTGCAAGGCGCTGTCTACCGCGAGATACAGCCGATTCGTCGTTTGTGCTTTGGCCTGCTCCAATGTGGGCATGGCCTCGCCCGTGATCGGCGGCGCTACGTTGCCGGCCGCGCACCAGGCAAGGTACGCCGCCCATTGGCTCGTCTCGCTGGCGCGGATGATCGCGCTGCTGCCGTCATCGCCGATCCAGACGACGGCATGGGGTTCGGCGGGAATGGTTTGATAGTGCATATCAGCCTCGAATCGTAATGATGATAGCGATGCCGTAAGCACCGTTGCCGCCGCTGCCAGAGCGGCTTCCGGTGCGGGTTGCACCGCCAGCGCCGCCACCTGCGCCGTAATTCAGTCCGGCAGTACCGTCGGTGCCATTGGCGTCGATCGCCGCATACCCTCCCAAACCACCACGGCCACCCAGGCGAAACAGGCTGCTCGGGTACGGACCACTGGGACCACTGTCGCCGAATGCACCGATGACGAAGCCAGCACCACCGCCTTCTTGATTCACCGGCGGATTGAGCAATGCGTCGGCGGCGGTAATACCTCCGCCTGGATTACCGCAGATGCAACCGGGAGGTCCGTTGCGTTGGCGCTGGGCATACGGCGTGCCCCAGGCGAAGGTGCCCGCGCCGGCCTGGGCGCTGAAGCCCATATGCGTGCCGATCCCGTTATCGCCGTTGCTATCCGTAATTCCCGTGTGGCCGCCACGCGCGCGCAGTCGAAGGCCGCCGGTGAATACGACATCGCCGCCTCTCGTACCCAATACTGGCGGGCCCTCGTCCGTGCGACCAGGCGCGCCAACTCCGGGCGTGCCGATCACGATCGATGCGGTGGCGGTGAGCCAGTCAGCAGGCACCCACAGCAGCGTCATGCCACCGCCACCGCCGCTGTCACCGCCCTTGGATACGCCAGTAGCGCGTTTTTCGCCGCACGCACCTCCCGCGCCGGGGGCAATCAGCAGGATGAACACCGCCTTGGCATCGGCGGGCTTGGTCCACGTGCCACTGAACGTGAACTCCTGCACGTCGTTGCCCAGCGCCAGCAGCTTGGCGTACTCGGCATCGTTGGGGTGATGCAGCTGACCCGGGGTGCCGAGCAGGCCGGTCAACGAGTCGTGTGAGGTCGTGCCCTGGCTCGAACCGCCGCCCGAAAGGCCTGCACCGAAACGGATGACGCAATCCGCCGTATTGGTCAGATCGGTGCAGGCGCGCGTCACCGCGATGCGCGCAATCTCGATGCCTTCGGCGCCAGGAAACACCGACGTGAAGGGCGCAACGGCCATCGCGTTGTTGGCGTCGCTCAACGTGGCATAGAACGCCTCACCGTACTGAATGGCGAAGCCCGCACCCGGCGACCAGATGAGCCGTTGCACCGTCGAGCGCGCGGCGCTGCCGCCGACCGGAGCCAAGGCGACACCATTCCAGAACTGGGTCGGGTCAAGCAGGGTCGTGGTGGCAGGGACGCCAAGCTGTGACGACACGCCGGCGTGGATGCGGCGCATCGGCAACGGGTTCTGTGCCGCGATCGGGCGCACGTGGATCGCGCTGCGGTCGATCCAGTTCACCGACTCACCGGTGGCCTGGCCGCTGCTGCACGCCAGCGACAAATTAGCGTTAGGTGCGAGTGTGACCGACAGCGACAGGCCGAGCTTGGCCAGCTCAAAACTAGAATTGGCGGCCATCGCCGGCCTGGCTAATGGCGGCAGTTCGGCCGGCATGTTGATCACGCCGCCAACCACTTGCAGATAGACGATGCCCAGCGCCAGCAGATTGGGCGAGTCGGCGTCGCGTTGATCCAGGAAGAAAGCCGTGCCGGTCTTGTCCAGGTGCAGATGTTGGATGTGCAGGCCGTCGGCCAGGCTCAACACCGCGTTGAGATCGACGGTCTGCTCGGGAAATGCATAGGTGCCGCTGAGATCATCGTCGAAGAACGCGCCGGTGACGGCGTGAATCTTCAGCAGGCTAGCGCTGAGGCGTTCGAGTTCAAAGGTTTCAGTGGCTTCCTGCACCAGGCCGGTACTGATGACCGCCTGGATCACTTTCTCCAGCGCGGTGCGTGTGGCATCCATTTCCGACTGCGGCGGCGCTCCCACATCATGAGCGCTGAGCTGGACGATCCCGGTCTGGCCATTGACGCTGTGCACCGCGCCTTTGGCGCCGGAGTCGGTCCAGGCGCCGTCATCCCACAGCCACACCGAGGCGGTGGTATCGACGATCGCATGATCGCCATCGTTGCCTATCGGATAGGCGGCGGTGAGTGCGGCGGGCGACGCGAAAAACCCTTTGTCGTGCGACAGCACGTCGGGCAAGTTCGCCAGCGGCACGCGTGCATCGGAGCCGAGCGGCGCGTAGCCGTCGGCGGCGCCACGGTTAGCACGCGATTCCTTGTCCGCGTCCAGTTCGACCAGCGCCGCTTGCACCGATACGCTGCTGCCTGCCGCTACCGGAATTTCGTCGGCGGTGTGTTCGTGGTCAGCCGTCGCGGTGTTAGCGAGTCCCGCTTCTGTGGCCGATACGCGCGCGGCCAGCGCCGCGTGGTCCACGTTCTCCACCTTGTCGGTGTTGAGATTGATCAGGTTCTGATCCATCTCGTCGTGTTCCAGCTCCTGGCCCTTTGCGGCGCGAGTGATGATGGTGCTCAAGATCAACCTCCTTTGAAATAGCCCGGCTTGATGTAGCCGGAACGGATATAGCGATTGGCGTAGCGCACGACCACGTGCGTGTGTGCCGGTCGGTAGCGTGCGATGAGGCATTCCAGGGCACGGTCCGTCGCCTCGTTGCCCGGCGGTAGTTGCGGCACATGCAGTACCCACACGAAGCACCAGGGATCGGTGTTGAGGGGATCAGTGCACAGGCTCGTGGCGGTGAACGGGTGGAATTCCTCGACCCAGGCGCCGGCGTAGCCCAACTCGTCGGCCAGTGCGATGTAATACGCCGCGTGCTGGCCGCCGACGGCGTTGAGCTTGGCCAGCACCGCCTCACGCCGTGCTTGCATCGTGTCCTCGCGCGGAAGGCAACCGTCAGGCAAGCCAAGCACGCGTTCCCAATCCGGCAGTAGTTCCACTGTGGTATCGGGCAGCGCCTCATCGATCAGATCGACTCCGCGCCCATCGACGCGGGCCAGCTCCTGCGCCAGCCCCGACAGCAGTCCGCTCCACACCGTGCTCAGTCGACGCGGCCACGCCGCGCCCTGGGGCAGCAGGGCCTGCAACTGTTCGCGATAGCGATCAGCGGTTACACGGTCCACGTGATCGCTCTCAACACAGGCATGTAGCCTGGCGGTGCCACGACGTTGCCTACCGGTGCATCGATGCGATGGTCCCGCTCGCCAGCGGCCAACGAGATGGCTTCGCCCAGATGGCTGGCCAGGATCGTGCCGCCCGGTTCGGCCTCGCGGCGGAACAGGTCGCGCAGCTCGGCTTCGACTTCGCCGCGCACGCTGGGCAGGTCCGGGGTCACCGCGATCGTCATGTCGATCGGGAACGCGATGGGGGCCAACACATAGACGCGCGCCGTGACCGGGCGCTTGGCCTGGATGTGGGCGGTGACGGCCTGCATCAGCACCGCATCGGGAATAGGATTGGCTTGGGCATCATTGACCACGAACACCCCGACCGTGCCCAGGCCATTGATAGCCGGCACCACCCAGGCACGGGTGACGCCCGACACTTCCAGCGCCCACTGCACATAGTCGTGGGCCGCGCCGCCTTGCGGCGGTGTGCTCAAGCGAAGCAGTAGTCGCTCGCGCAGCGATTCGTCGCTTTCAATCTCGGCGCCGCCGGCCAACCCCTCGGCGGCAACGAATGCTTCGGCCTGCACGCCGAGAATCTGCGCGGCGATCAGCAACCGCGTGCCAGGCGAACTGTTGCCCGCCGCGCCGGCCAGCTGCGCGACCACGGATAGCGTCACCGTGCCACCCGCCACGACACCTTCGGCGTCGGTGATAAAGGTGGCACCGTCGGAGCGCTGCAGCACCGTGCCGGCGGGAATGATCACACCGTTGTTGCCGTAGAAAGAAACCGGACCACTCGCCGCTACGGCCGGTTTTCGGGCCAGCTTCCACAAGGCCGCCCAGCGTTCCAGCACTTCCGCCTCGGCGGTGTCAGGAATCACCTGGCGCGAGATCCAATTCAAGAAGCCGTACAGGCCATGCGTGGCAGCGGCCAGCACGCGCGCCAGCACGCCCAGGACGGAGCGGCGCAAATGGGCGTCGGTACCCGTGAGATTCGCCTCCAGATCGGTGGCGATGCGCTCGTTCAGTACGGGCAACGTGGGACGGTCAAACGGCATGGGCACCGCTCCAAAAGGCATCGAATCGGAACTGCGCCGGTGGATGCCGCTCGCGGGCAATCTCGATCAACAGTTGGAGTTGCTCGTTGCCGACGTACTGCGCCTGTACGTCGATCGCGCGCGCCACGCCGTCGGTGACCAGCCAGGCCAGTGCCTCATAGGTGTAGTCGCGGGCACGTTGCAACGTCTGCGCGGTGCGCTTCTCGCGCGAGAGCAGCCACAGATGTGAGCCGATCTGATCGACCGTGTCGGCGTTGTAGGCATCGCCGAACCAGCCACGGCGCTGACCATCGGGAACCGTCGTCTCTTCTGGCGCGCGTCGATCGGTAAACAGACTGATGATGACCGCGGTCTCCAGGCCCGTATCGATGGCCAGATCGGCGCCGCTGAGCACCAGATCGCCCTGGCCGACGTGGTTGTCATAGACCAGACGTAGGTCCATCAGGACATCTCCTGCGTCGGTGGCGGCGTCTTGCCGCTGCCCGGCTGCACATTGATGTGGTCGTGATGGTTGTAGGTGTCGCGCATCTCCTGCATCGAGCCGGCCGCATCGCTAACGTGCTGGTCGCAGGTGATCGAACCGGCGACGTGCAGGTTGCCGGTGAACTCGGCTTCAGGGGCATCCACGCGCACCTTGGCGCCCGCTTTCACCTCGACGATGCGGCCACGTTTGAGCAGCAGGTAGTCGCCTTCGTCGGTGTACAGCGCGACCTCACCGGGTTGCAGGTCGCGCTTGCGGAAGCGGCGATCATCCACCGCAAGCACGACCAAGTTGGAGCGGGAGCCGCCGACCGCGACCGCAATCGCTTCGGCGCCGGCCAGCGGTACCGAAGTCAGGCCGTACTGCTGAAACCGCTGCACGGCCGCGCGGGCTTCATCGGCGAGCAGACTGACCTGCACCGTTTGCACTCCGGCACGGTCATCGACCAGGCGCACGATGGCGCGACTGATGAGCAGGCGCAGTTTGGCCATCATAGAGAATCGTCCTGTTCGCTTTTGCGCGGCTTCTTTTTGCCTGGCATCGCCATCAGGCTGTACGCCTCGATCGGGGTGAGCGTCAGCTCACTGCGCAGGCCTTGTTCGTCACAGATCAGCTCAACATCGCGAATCAACAGGTCGCGGTCGAGGCCGAGCGTCGGGGTGCGCAGCTGCACCGTGCGGTTGGGCGCCCACAGCCCGTGCGCGTGCCGCCAGCCTTGGACGGTGACAGTGGCGGTCAAGGCGCGGGCGGCGCGCACGTTAGCCTCCCATTGCGCGCGGCGTTGCAAGGCGGCTTGATCCCCTTCGTCTTCGGAAACCAGCAGCAGCACGCGTGGGCGGGTGACGCCGGCATCGGTGGCGGTGGCCTTCAGCGCGCTGGCCGCTTCGCCGAAAACCTCGTCATCACCGGTCTGCTGTCCCTTGAGGATGTAGCTCGCATAGCGCTGACTGGCATCGTTGCGAACCTCACCGCGCAGCAGGTTCTCACCTTCCACCAATGCCGTGCCAATGGCACCCTCGCCGGCCCGGCCAAGCACGAGACCGCCGATACCGTCGGACAGCAACAACACGCCACGCTGGCGGGCCGCCCGTTCCAGGCATTCAAACGCGCTTTCGCCTTCTTGGATCGCCCACGACGGAAAAGCAGCGCCCACCTCGGTCCGCGTGTGAACTGGGATGGCATAGGGCGCGGCCAAGTCGCGGGCAATCTGCGCCAGGTTCGCGCCACGCCATTCGCCCAGCTTGTGGCGAGCGGCGCAATCGACCAGGTCGCCGGTCGCATCGCGCCCGGCGATGGTGATGCTGTGGGCCCGCGCATCCAGTGACGGCGTGGTGCTGTCGACGTAGCCGGTGATCACGGTCTGGCCATCGATGACCACCGCCGCGCGATCACCGGTAAGAATCGTGCGCGGCATGTTCTGTTCGGGCCAGCGGTCGGTAACACGCAGCTCAAATTGTCCGGCGATCTCCTCCAGACTGCGGCGCACACGCATGCGCTGCCAACCGCCGTAGGCCGTGCCACGCACCACCAGTTGCAAGTCAGACGCCACCGGGCACCGCCACCGGCTGGCCACCGGGCACGAAGCCCGGCCGCGTCAGCGCGTTGTTATCGACGATGGCCTGCTCGCCGGAGGGGTCTAGATACAGGTCGTAGGCCAGCACCAGTGCCGGCAAGGTTTGCGCGGGCGTGTAGGTGCGCAGACGTACCAATGACATCGTACGTTGCTGCTGATCGCGCAAGGTGGCGGCGCGCAAGTTGCTCAGTGCTTGGAATAGTTCGTCATGCGGAGTCAGGTTGGCCACTGCATCCAGTTGCGCGATCACATCATCGCGTAGCGACTGCGCACTGTCGTGGTCGACGAATGCGACATCGTTCAGGCCATGCGCACGCTCAATCGCGGCCGCGCCGTGCACCTGCGCGATCAACGCATCTTGATTGGCGCGCTCGCGCTGTCGCGTAACGGTAGTGGTGGGCAATGACGGTAGACGGCGCACGAAGTCGGCCATCTGCGCCAGCGCACGGCTCGCGGTGCGGGCATCGTCGCCACCGCGTAAGCTCGCGTAGAGTTTCTGCAGGCGTCGTGCCAGCTCCAACGGTTGGCGCAGCAGCGCCGGTAGTTGTGGGCGCAACGCCGCCAGATCCGACCAGGTCAGATCGCGACCGCGACCCAATGCAGGCAGGACTTGGATCACCGCTTCGACCTGATCGAGGGCGGCATTGGCGGACGCCAGTGCCGACTCAAACGAGAACGCCGGTACCTGACGCACATCGAAGTCAGTGGCAAAAGCGTTTGCGGCGGCGACCTCGGCCTCGGTCGCGGCGCTGGCGACCGCATCGGCGGTGGCGATCTGCGCCAGCGGAAACACCAGATCGCCAGACTCGACCATGCCGAAGCTGATGCGCGCCATGCCCCCGTGGTCGGTGGACTCGGTGACTTGGGCGCCGCTTTCGTCGAGGCTGACCTGCAGCTCGCCGAAATACGGATGAACCAACCGACCCGACCCCGGCGCTTCGAGCGCGGCGATCAGCGCGTCGCGCCGTGCCATGTAGTCCGACCCAATCAGCACCGCTTCCAGGCGTAACGCGCGGGCTTTGCGACCTAAGTCTTCGACAAAGGGACGATCGCGCATCGGATATTCGTGCAGCACCACGCGACGGCCGAAGGTGCCGTTCGACGTGGTGACCTGAAAGGCGACGCCACGAAAGCTCGCCGGACGTAGTTGGTCCTGCCAAGCCATCAGTTCACCACCGAGGGCGGACCCATCATCCTGCCCAGGTTCGGAACCGAGCGCCGGGTGGTGACGTTGTGCAGCAGATCACCGCTCGCTGCACTGACCGTCACCTGGCCGCCTTCGACCTTTAGGTTGACATCGATAGCGAGTTTCTGCTGCTGGTCGGTAGCGCTGTCCTTCTTGAAACCATCGATCAAGTCGCTGATGAAGTTAAAGCTGGGCAACCCGCCACGGGTCATCCAATGGCCGCCTTTCGCTTCATTTTCTGCTTTCCACTTTGCGCTGAGCTCCGGAATGCCTTTGCCGAGTTCCTGGTTGCGTGGGTCTAGCAACATGCTGCTAGCCAGAGCGGTGGGCAGGGAGAAGCCGAGCGCACCTTTCCAGCCTCCTTTGCCGCCATCGGCAACGGGTATCGCCGCCGGAAGGCCCACGCCACTGAACACGCCCGGTGCGGCACCCACCACGAATACGGGCGCGGCCAGGCCGGCTTTTTCCAGTGCTTGGCCTGCCATGACGCCGCCGCCCAGGCTGGCGGCGCCGCCGGACAATTTGCCGAGCAGGCCTTTACCCATCTTTCCGCCTGCGTATAGCGCCGCGAGCGAAACGGCACCAGCTGTGGCGACTTCGCCGCCAGACAATTCCAGGCCGCCTTGGTCCTTCTTGTCCATGGCGAACTTCGACAGGCGGGTGAAAGCGCTATTGACCGGCTGGGCGAAGGCATCTCCCACTGCACCCATGCGTTCGCGCAGCTTGTTGGCCTGAGCGACGCCATTATCCATGGATTCGTCGAAATCGCGCTTGAAGGTACCGCCGGCTTTCATCGTTTCTTCGGCAATCGCCAAGATGTTCTGCAGGTTGCCGCCTTCCAGCGCCTGAGTAATACCGATGATCGTATCTTTGTCCGCCTGGCCGAAGGCCTTGGTGACGAACTGGAAGCGATCGCGGTCGGTCGTGAGCGTGTCGTACTTTTTCTTGATGTCAGCAATCACTTCCAGCGCACCGCGCCGTTCGCCCTTGGCATCGAAGAACGTCACGCCGGTGGCCTTCTCGGCATTGCGCATGTAGTTGGCGTCGGTGAACACCGCCAACGTACTATTGACCAAGGTGCCCAGGCGATCCTTGGTCGTGGCAGTACCGAAGCCTTCGTACACCGCCAAGGTTTCTTCGAAGCTCAATCCCGCCTTCTTAGCGTTGGCCGCTGACGCGGCAAACACAGCCGACAGATCTCCCACTTCCACCACGCCCAAACGACCGGCCACGGTCATCTTTTCCAGCAGGGTCAGCGCTACTTCCGGCTTGGACAGGTCGAAGTCGAAATGGGTCTGCGCCATCTGCAATGCGCTAACCAACGTGTCTGCTTCCTCGCCAGTCACGCGCATCGCGGTGTTGATGGCCCCAATGGTGGGCAGCGCTTCGTCATAGTTCAGACCACCGGCGGCCAGGCCTCCGAAGCCCTTCATCAGGCTGTCGAACGCGATGCCAGTCTCGCCTGAGAGTCCTTTCAGCTCCTTGCGCAATTGCTGGGTCTGTTCGACGGTTAACCCAGCGGTCTGCTTGATCAGGGTCAGCTGTTGGTCGATCTTGGCCGACTTCATGACTTGTGCTGCCACCCCGACACTCACCCCGAGCGACGCCAAACGTCCAGCGGTGGTATCAGCGAACTTGCGCAAATCGGCAAACTCGCGCTTGACCCCGGCGGTGAATCCTTTGGTCTTGGCGCCTGCTTGCGTGAGGCCACGTTCCCATCGCTGGGAATCCAGTTGCAGTCGCGCGGCGAGGATGAGATCAGACATGGAGGGATTCGATCAGGGCTTTTAGGTAGGCGTTGAATTCGTGTTCCGGTAGTTGCCGCTGCACCTGCGGCGTCCAACCGGTTTTGCTCGCCAACAGCAGCTCGGCCTGGAGCCGGTTTAGTCGCCGAGCTGCTCGTCTTCCCCCTCGCGGTCGAGTTCCTGCTGGACGGTCAGCAAACGCGACAGATCGGCGCCTTTCAGCTTGCTGATCATTTCCAGCGTGAACGGCCCCTGGAACGTTCCCATGCGCACCAGTTGGCGCGCCACGAGTGCGGCGCGGTAGGTCATGGGACGTGCGCCGGTCGCGTCGCCTTCGGCGGCGAAGTAGTCGCCCGCCAGTGCTTCGCGCAACTCGAATTCCTTATGCACCTGTTCGCCCACCTTCAGGCCGTGTACGAGCGTTCCGGTTTTGGTCAAACGTTCCATCAGATGATCTCCTCGGCGGGCGGGCCTTCGTAAACGAGTTTCGCGGTGCCGGCACCGGAATCCACGACCGGCGTATCCACGGACCAGGCGCCAGCGATCGACCAGATCTGGCCGGTGTCGCCTTCAAAGGTGATCGGCACGTCGCTGGCATGCAGGTCGGCGACCGAGATGCCGCTGCGGATACTGACGCTGACCTCGACCCGCGATTGTTTCGGCGTCTGGGTGTACCCCAACACTTCGTTGGCGCCGATCTGCGTGGTGCGAGCATCCCCGCCGATGTCGATGGTGGCGCCGGGCATCGACTCCAATCGGGAACCGTTGACGATGAGAATGGCCTTGCCTAAACGTTGACTCATGACGTTGTCCTTGAGTTACAGCAAAAATTGCACCTGCGCGGCAATGACGCGCAGCTGGTTGATCAGATCCGGTGGGAACAGCACGTCGACGCGGTTGGGATCGTTGGCGTTGCGCTCGACGATCAGATCGGATTTGAACTGATCGAAGTTCTCGACCAGACCGGCGCGCTCCATCTCACGGAACAGCTGCTGCAGTTCGGCGCGGATCAACTTGGGCGTGGCGACGGCCTGGCCGGGGCCGAACCAGGTGCCGTCGTTGGCCAGCTTGTGCCGTGGAAACCGATCGGCGATGCGCTGGCGCACCGCCGTGCGCACATAGGCCAGCGTGCGCATCGTTTCGATGTCGAGGTAACTGGTGTCCGCATCACCTTGCGGATTGACTTGATAGGTGGTGATCAGACGTTCGATGCGCACCACGCCACCGTCGTCGACCCGCAGCGTGCTGATGCCTTCGTGCAGCAGCACATCGCGCTCTTCGCGCGTGGGCCGCGCCGATTCGATTGGGGCCAGGCACCCGGGCAACGCCAGTGTCTGGCGCGGGCGGGCCGGATCGGGCTCGGCGGCATCGATCGCGGCCGTCACCGCCGCTACCACCCAGGCCGGGGTCGGCGACATGCCGGCGCCCACCAAGGTGAGATGTTTGCTGTTGCGGCTGTTGCCCAGCGTGGTCATCGTGGCCAGGGTGCCGGCGGCGCCCGCGAACGCCTGGCCTTCGCGCTGCACCATCGGTCCCCAGCGACGCTCCAGTTCGGACTCGATTGCGGTGAGATTGGGCGCATCCAAGTAGGGAACCACCCAGGTGTCATACAGATCATCGCCCAGTGCGGCGATAGCCGCGCCAACACCAGGATTCTCGGTGCCGCCGGTCACGGGCGTGATCGCGACCGCCACACCGGGCGGCAGCGATTCGCCGAAGCCGTAGTTGACGCGCAAGTCGAAGTCATTACCCACCGCGCCCTTGTGACGAAACGCGACAGCACAGCGGTCGGCATTGGCGATGGCACTAACCGGCAGAGCGGTGTAGCCATTGATGGCGGTCGCCGCCGCCGCCGCGATCTGCGCAGCGGTCATGCCGACGCTCACGCTAACCGGAAGGCGCGCGCCCCCCACGTACAACACCAGCGTGCCAGCGCCTGTAGCCGAACCGGTAAAGTCGAACGCGCCGGCCGCTGCGACGCCGGTGGCGTCATCGTCCAGCGCGATCGCGAAGGTGTCGGTGGTGCGATTGGCCGCCTTCAATGCGGCAATCATCACCGCCAGCATCGAGCCGCGACCGAACGCATCCTCGGCCTGCGCGACCGAGAGCATGCGGGTCGGTGTGTTCACCGCGACCGTGCCGGTTGGCAACTTCTGTCCTATCACCAGGATTTTGTGCGACGCCGGTGGCAGACCCTGGGTGGCGCGGGTGGCATCGATTTCGATGAAAGCACCCGGTGTGCGGATGCCGACGGGAATGCCGTTGAAACTGATCATGACGCCTCCGGTGCGGTGGCCGGTGAGACCGGCGCGGGCTTGGTTTTGAGGTTGGATTTACGAGCCAGGACGGCAGGGCGCCGGACGACGTCGCCTTCCTGCAAGCGGCGCAGCCAGTAGCTGCTCAAGGGCATCTCGGCGCCCTCGACCGGCAAGAAACGCAACGTGGTCGGATCGGCGACCAACAGGCCGGGCTTGGGAATGAGGTGGGCAGTGGCGGACACGAACGGTTCCTGGGCGGCTATTGCGGCAGCACGACCACGTCTTCGGCCTCGGGGCGACCATCGGCCGGCGCGGCATCAAGCGTGCTGTTGAAGGTAAGAAAGGCATCGAGCGGATCTGTGCCGCCGGGCGGCGGCGCGGTGATGGTCATCGGCAACGAGAAACGTGCGCCGTAGATCGCCGCGCCTTGTTCCTCGATCGCGGCGGTAAACAGGTTCTCAATGGCTTCAAAGCGAATCAGGCCAACTCCAGGCACCTGGCGATCGTGAAATAGCGGCACCGCGGTCTCGATGATTTCGTAGGCGCCAATCTCGCGACTATCGCCATGACGTCGGGCGCGCTCGCCGCTGGCGTGCGCGGTGACGGCCAGCAGGACCCACTGCGAACGGATGTCGGTGCTCTGGTCCATCGCCGCGCCGCCACCGAAAACCACGAACAACCCCGGTGCCAGGCGCAGGATGCGTTTGAAGGTCTCGCTGTCCCAATCGGCCGGCAAGCTTTCAACGGTCCTTAGATGCGTCCCAAAACGTGCTTTTGCGATATCGATAAACGCCTGCTCAATCTGCGCGATGCTCATCCGACGTAGTCCTTGAGCGTGCACCGATTGAATACCGGGGCCGGCGAAACAAAGGCCGGGCTATCGGCGGATGGCGGCACCTGGCCACTGCTGTCCGTGCCCAACTGCACGGTGCCCTTGGCGACCATCTCCAAGAACCGGATCGCCGCCTCGTAGCGCTTGACCACGTACTCGATGGGTCGATCGTCGTAGAGGTGATAGCGTGCGATGTCGCACGCCAGGCGCTGCAAGGTGAGCGGTACCGGCGACAACGGCAGCGTGTAACGACCGGCCAAGTAGCTGTCGATCTCCGCATCGGCATCGGTCAGCTTGTCCGCGATCACCGCTGCATCGATCGCGCCGGTGTTGGCGCGATCGCTGAGCTGGATGATTTCGGTTTCGCCGAAGCGGCTCACCAGGTCATCTTGCGTAGCGTAGGTCACGATGTCCCAGCCTTAGCGCGTCTTGGACTTCGGCGACTTGCCGGCCGCTTTCGCAAGCTCGACCACCTTCGCTGCCGCTTGATCGGCCACGGTTTGCGCGGCCGCCGCTTGCTCGGCTGCGATCCGATCCGCTTCGACGCGTTGCGCGTGCTCTTGGGCAATGCGATCGGCTTCTGCGGCATCGGTCGCGATCCGATCGGTCGCCGCTTGCTCGGCTGCCATGCGATCTGCTTCGGCGCGTTGTGCCTGTTCCTCGGCGATGCGTGCGGCTTCCACCTCCTCGGCGCGCAATCGTGCGGCTTCGCCTTCATCGAGCGGCGCCTCGATCGAATTCAGACCAATCACACCGGCGGCGAAGTATTCACCCACCTGATCGTCGTCCAGCGGGACGAACGCTCCGGGCTTGACGACGACACCGGCGAACTTGAACGGCATCAGGATGGGATAGCAACGCTGCATGGTGTGCCTTGGGGAGTCGAGCGAATGAAGAGAAGAGAAGTGGCACGTCAGGCAGGACTTGAACCTGCAACCTGCGGTTTTGGAGACCGCCGCTCTGCCATTGAGCTACTGACGTGTTGCGTTATGCCGGCGCGCCGGCGTTCTGAATCAAGTAGCCCGCCGTCATGCCGCTCAATACGGGTGTGGCGTCGTTCGACACCGGATACACCCACGATTTGATGTTGTTCTCGTAGTACGGCTGATTCACCGACGGCATCCCGGTGATGGCATAGGTGTAGCCGTAGCTGGGTTTGGCGGTGCTGCGGCGGCCGTTGGATTGCTCGGGCGATACGTAGGCCACGATCACGTCGTCGCCCCAGACATCACCAAAGTCATCGTTCTGCCCTGACGCGGAGACGGCTTCAGCCACCACCACTTCTTTGATGTTCCACAGCTTGGCCAGGATCTCGGTCGTGACGCTGTCACGGCCGGTGTATTTGATCCGCTCCAGAATCTTGGGGTTGAATTCGCATGCAGCGAATGCGGTCGCCGACAGCACGACGATATTGGGGCGGACGCCGATCGATTTGCGGACCGCTTCCTTAGCAGCGGCGATATCAGCCGTCGGATCGCCATTGGCACCGGTCCAACGATTCGGACCTACCAATACGTTCAGATGGTTAACGTCGTAGTTGGCCGGATTGCGCGCAATATCCGCGCACTCGCACTCGTGCTCCAGTTCCTGCACATCGAGCACAACATCAACGCTGTCAGCCGCTAAATCAACACCGGGCACTTGCAACGCGTCGTTCTGATTTTCCTCGGGCACGAGGGCTTCGAGCGACTTGGGGACGATCGCGTAAGGCTTGCCGGCATAGCCGAAGGTGATGCGCTTGGTGGCCGAGCCGGGCGCACGTTTGGAGTTGTAACGGCGGAATGCCTCTTTGCCGAATTCCAGCACCTGGCCGCCATAGGCTTTGACGAAGGCCACGGGGAACAACTTCTTGGCGACATTGCCGGGGCGGACATAGCCACGCGCGTGTTCGGACAGGATCGGATCGAGAACGCGGGATTGGGCGGTGGTTTGCTGGGTCATAAATAGGCCTTGGAATGAAGAGTGAAGGCAGCGCGCCGCGCAGGGCGCGCGCGTCAGTTCGGCAGCAGGAGCACTTCGATGCGATCGCCATCGGCGGTCGCGGCTTGTTTGGCGCGGGCCACCGCGATGCCAGCGGCCAGCGGCACTGCCTTGCCGTCCGCACCGACTTCAAGCAGCGCCTCAGCGGCGATCGGGGCACCGGCCGTGACCACCGTGGTGCCGAGCACGTCGTACGGGATCAGCTCACCGGCGATCGTGACTTGCGAGACGGTCACGCCAATCGCATGGCTGGCGGCAGCGGCGAGCTGGGCGTTGGGGCCCAGGAACCGTTCGGCCGGCAATGCGGCGGCGGCGGCGATCGACAAGGTCAACAACGAAATTTTCTGGGTCACGGCACACGCTCCTGCGCCAAGCGCAATGAGAGAAATTGAGAGAAATGAAGGAGTGAGAGGAAAGTGAGAGAAACTGAAATAAATCGAGAGCAATCAGCCGCCGACGGCCTTGACCGCCGCGAGGAAAGAGGTGCCCGGGTGCTGGGCCCGGTAGGCGGTCGCCTTGGCGTGCAGTGCCATCTGGGCCGCATCCACCAGCGCGCCGGGCGGCGCGGCAAAATCGACCGTCACCGCCACGTCAACCGCGCCGGACTTTTCGGAGAAGTCGATGCGCGGGGGCATCGCATCGAGCAGGCCGCGCAGCAGCGCGGCAGCGGGCGACTCGACCGTGGCATCGCCATCGGAAAACGACAGCGGTGCATCGTCGGCCGGCAAGGCCAGCAACAGCTCGACCACCGGCGTCTTGTCCTTAGGTAGCAGCTTGCCGGCCTGGATCAGACCCTCGGCAAACGACACCGCATCGGTGCGCAGCGCGGCTTGGGCTCGCGCGGTGACTGCGGCCTGATCGGCAGCGAGTCTGGTCTGCCCCTCGATCAGGGCTTGCTCGCGTGCGGCAAGTTCAGCGGTTCTCTCGGTCACATCGGTATCCTCGGGGGTGATGGGGTCGTCGGTGACGGCGGGCGCGGCATACGCCGTGGTGGTCGGCGACGGCTCGCGCGCGGCCTCACGGATGGAATCGATCTGGTGGACCGGGATCAGCGCGTTGGCCTTATCCAAGCCGTCCGTTTCGATCAGGCGGTCACGCAGGCCGCGAAACAGATCGGCGATCGAACCCAGCGCCCACCAGCGCACGCTCTCGCCGAGCGCGAACTCAAAGCAGTCGTCATCGGCGGCAAAGTTGAAGTCGCGCAATCCCGTCACGGCCGGCACGGCGGCGCCGAGAAACCCGACGTGGCGCAGATACGTTTTGCCTGGCGTCGGGTTGTTCTTGGCATTCTTCGGGTAGAAGGACGCCGAACGCTTCTTGTAGCGCCCGGCATTGACGGCTTCGGCGAACTTGGCTTCGACCTGGTCGGGCACCGCCACCAGCCGGTCGCCTTCGACGCGCAGCGATTGCACCCAACCGTGGGCCGGGCCGTTGGTTTCGGGGTGACCGATGACCAGCGGCGCCTGGCCAACGGCGGGGTCATAGGCCTGGGCGATGTCGGCCAGGTCAGCCGCAGTAAACGCGTGTTCCCGGCCGTGCATGTCGACGAACCGGCCGACGCGCAGGATCTCGATCGGCGGGGCGGCGGCGGGGGAAGCGAGCGTCGCTAGCGGGGAGGCATGCTGTGTCATGCCGCCAGCTTCGGGCTCGGGCGACTGGCATTGGGTTTAGCGTGCGCTAAAGGCTTCGGCCATGGCGACATCAGGCGCGGAGGCGTTGATGCCGAGGGCTGCCGGCACCCTGCCGGGGCAGGACCTACCCTACCGATTCCAGGGCCGGTTCGGCAAATCGGCGCCCGAGGCGGCGAGTCACCGGGCGGGGACCCGCTTTAAAACCGCTTTTAATCGACGCCAGCGCGCCGACCCGGGGGGCAGCGCCCCCGTCGGTCGTCCCAGCGGGCCGCAGAGCCCTCCTGGGGCGACTGCGGCGGTGCCCTCTGGGGCACGATCTTTGCCCTTATGGCGAATTGTGGCCACCGGCAGGATGGGGGTAGTGTCGCTTTGGGGTTTGGGACACCCCGTCCACCTCCCAACCGTCCCCAGCCGGGCGCCGCACCCCTCTTCCCCGTATCCCCCGGGGACCGTGCGGACCCGCTACCCCGGCGTGTACTTACCGCCCGGCTGCCTTTCCCCGATCACGGCTGCGCCCGTGCTGCGATGCCGTTGCGCAGAGGACGGCGATCCCGCGCGGCTGCGGCGATTGCCCATTGGGGCAACGATCTTTGCCCTCCTGGCCAATTACGTCACCGATAGGCAGAAGGTAGCGTTGCCGGGCGGCGTTGGGGACACCGCGCTAACACGTCACTTTCCCCCGGCCGGGCGTCGCATTCCTATCCCCGTGGGCCTTCGGGGCGGTGTGGATGGACCCGCTACCTTGGTGTGAACGACCACCCGGCCGCCTTTTCCTCCGTCACGGCCGCGCCAGTGCCGCGATGCCCTCGCGCAGGATGGCGAGAATCTCGATGCGATCAGCCTGGCTGAAGCCCACGAAGGGGCGCGCGGGCAGGAACATCGCGCGCGCATACGAGCGCACCGTCCAGGATGACACCGACAGCCGCCCGGTCCGGCTGGTCTTGCGGCGCGTGCGCCGATGGGACGGAATGTTGACCATCTCGCGGATGCCGAAATGATGCGCAGGACCATAGACCACGTTGGTGCCGGCCTCGGCGTATTGACTGGTGGCGTGCCAACTCAGCGAGCGGAAGAGTCGATTGCTGTCGCGCAGGGTTTGCCCACCTTCGGCTTGCGCGCGCGCACTCGGGGTCCAGGGCGTGCCATCGGGTCCGGCTTGAGTGCGAAAGCGCATCTGCGTGCTGGTTTTCATATAGCGGCCGATGCTCTGCATGATGGAGAGCGCGCCGCCGCCGCGACCGCCGACGAGCTGACGCAGCCGTGTCATGGCCGCGTGCACCTTGGCATCGTCCAGGGTGATCGACGGTTGCATCAGCTGCCTTCCGCAAAAGCGGCGCGCTTTTCGGCCAACCGCAGGTCCAACTGTGCTTGGCGTTGGCGACCAGGGTTGTAGTCGAAGCCCGCGTCGATTCCCAGCGGCACCTGCATCACCTCACCGCTACGGGTGTTGATGACTTCGCGGCGCTTCACGAGCGGTGCGGTGTCGGGACCGTCCCGATCCATGGCGCGCAGATCACGTGGGCCGAGCTGGATCACGCTGCACCGGCAGTTCCAGCCATTGGGGGGCCGGTGCGTGTTCCACCAGGGATCGTCCCAGCGCAAGACCAGCCCGTCCCAAGCGCGATGCTGTTCGCGGGTGCGGGTGTCATCGACCGCGTCGTACATCAAATAAGGCGCGCTATCGGCAGTGGCCTCGATTTGCGTCCACTCGCCGGCCGAATAGGCCGTCATCATGTTGGTGCGGAAGATCGTTTCCAGCCGGCGGGCACTGCCCAATTGCACCAGGCGCTTTTCGCCGGATGACGGATCGGCCTGCTCGCGCTGACCCCACCAACCGGCCTTGATCAGGATCGGCTCCAACTGCTTTTTGAATTGCGCCAGTGTCTGCCCTTCGGCAATGGCAACATCGACGGCGTCGCGCACATCCGCCAGCAGGTCCAGGTCGGCCATCTTGGCCACCGTGAAGGCGAGTTCGTGCTCGGCGGCCCACTGGTCCTGCCACGCGAAGGTAGTGCGCAGACCCTTGGCGCGGAAGAAGCGCAGGGCATCTTCCGGAGATACATCAAAGCCCGATTGAATCGTCATCTGCAAAACATCGGCTTCGGACGGCGTGGGTTGTTCATGTCACGCATCCTTGGGAAGTTGTCCGAAAAGGTTCGAGGCGAAACCCGCTCGCGTGAGCGCATCGACAAACGAGTCGGTGGGGTCGCTGTCGGCCAGCTCGATCACGCGTTCGCGGAACGATGCCAAGTCGGTACTCTGATCGAGCAGCACTTGCAGTTCCTTGACGCGCGGTCCGATGAGTCGAGGCCATCGCGTGCCATAGCGATCAGCGCTGGTGATGATCGTGTCCAGCCGTCCTTGCGCCTCGGCTTTGGCGGCGGTGATCGAATCCGGTTCGGCAAAGGCCGACGCGGTCGATTCGTCGCCGGCGCCGGTTGGCTGGCCGGAACGCGATGCCGGTGTATCGAGTTCCCAATGGTTGCCGTAGGTTTCCTGGATATAGGCCAATCCTGGCTTGAAGCCCATCGCCCTCACCTTGGTATCGCGCTCGGCCATCTGGTTGGCGTCTTCGGGTTCTTCGATCACCCGATACACGCGCGGGGGCTGGGCCCCGGCGAAGTTGAACTGGGTCAGCCAGGTGGCAGGACCGAGGTTGAAACTCTCGCAGATCAAATCGGCATCGGCCTTGACGATGTCCTGGCGCACGTCCATATGCACCTCCGCCTGTGACCGGCTGCTGCCATCCTGGCTGGTCATGGTCTGCCCGAGGATGGCCTTGGCGATGGTCTCGTCCATCGTGTCGTGCAGGGTCTTGTAGTCGGCGGTGCCGCTGCGCGCGGTTTCGAGCAAGTCGATGGCCATGCCCTCCGGACAGATCACGCCCGCATCGGTGCGGATCGCCATCAGCGCCTGCAGCAACTTGGCTTTTTGGTCCTCGGTGGCCGCGTTCGGATACTTGCCGATAGCCGTGGGCGCGGCGAACTTCTCCAGGAACGTCAGCCAGAACGCGATGTCGTTACGCTTGAACAGCGCGGGCCAATAGCACCAGTGACCCAGGCCAACGCCATAGGGTTCATCGTCGTGGTCGGCGCCCGTGGCCAGATGCCAAAAGTATGGTGCAGGCGCCGGTTCGCCGTCGTACGGCTTATGCGGCGTGATCAAGCGCAAGGCACCGGCCGCGTCGAAGCGGAAGCGGCGGCGATTGCGGACTTTGATCTGTTCCCAGCCGAGCAGACCACCTTGCACATTCCAGATCAACTCGGCCGCGCTATAGCCGTAGAGCACGCCGTACAACATGCGGTCGGTCACCCGGTCCCAGCCAATGCGGGTGAGTTGCAGCCGCAGATGCTCGGCGGCCTTTTGATCGATGCGCCGGTCGCTGGCGGCATCGACCTGCCACTCGCAGCTGGTGACCGCATTGCGGCGTTGCTCGAAACACGCTTTGACCTGCGGTTCGGAGAGCACCTGTTCGTAGATCAGCAGATCGTTGCCGCCACGCTGCTGCAGCACGCGATCGGTCGGCATCAGCATGCCGGCGGTGTAGGGCCGGGTGATATCGCGTCCATCGCCCGTGGTCGCTATCTCCAAGCCCGGCATCGGGCGGGCGATCGTCTCAGTCACAAGAAGCCTCCAAAATCATTGCGGCCGGCGACCGTGCCAAAGCCCACCTGTGTGGTGGCGACCCGGGTGCCGGTGAAGTCGTTACTCAGACGCTGAGAGGCCTGTGTGCCCGCCGACTGAAAGTCGATGGACGCACTCAAGTTGAGAGAGGCGTACCAGCCCATGGCCAGAGCGATGGCGAAGTCGCCATGGCGCAACAGGTCCGGGTCCTTGGTGTCCTTGGTTTCAGCCTTGACTACCATCGCGATGCCGTCGATCTCTTCGATGGCACGAATGTCGTCGGCCAGCACGGCATCACGCGGCAGGTCGATGGTGTGATCCTCAAAGGCCTGGGTTAGCTTGGGCATCCACATGCCGTACCAACCGCGATTCAAGTTGATCTGGTGAATCGCGGTCCCGAATTGATCGGCGGTGTACTCCGCCAATGTCTGGCCGGGTCCGGTGGCATCCATCGCGCCGCCGCTGAAGCGCGGCAGCCCGGTGATGACCGCCCACAGAATTTGTTGCTGCTGGCGCGTGGGCACCCGGTGCATTTCGATACCAAACGGCATCGTGCGTCGAAGTGTCGGGCCAATCTCGAACGGGGCGATCGTGGAAAAATGGCGGTGACGTGCGAAGTCCTGGCCAAACACGTGCCGCAGATCGCGATCCAGGCCGCGCAGCAACGGCGACAGGTGGCGGTGCATCCACTCCTCGCACCAGGCATCGCGCTCATGTACCGGCTTAGCCGCGAAGTCATCGCCCAGCGCCAGGCGCAAGATCGGGCGCTCCTCACGCATCGCCTCATCGATCCATATCCCGGGAATGCACACCCCGCTTCCATCGCGCGGAATCACGTCCAGTTCCTCGCGCATGGCCGCCTTGCGCACGCCATAGCCGTTGCGGATCTTCGCGTACCACTTGCGCTTGTCCTCGGCCGTGGCCGGCTTGCCTTGCATCAGCTGCGCGCGTTCGTACAGGCCGTTGGCCACCGCGTCATCGAAGGTCACCCGCAACACCGCCACGTCCTCGCCGTAGCGACCGGCTTCCATATCCAGCACCATCTGGTTGAAGGGATTTCGCTTGCCGTTGTGACTGGAGATGATCACGATCGAGCCGCCCCAGATGAGCAACGCGGTGGCGGCATCGAGCACGCCCTGCACGTCGGGATGGAACGCAGCTTCGTCGATGACGACCTTGCCCTGCAAGCCTCGAATATTCGCCGGGCGCGAGGACAGGGCGACCACTTGGAACCCGGAGGAAAACCGAATGCGGTAGGAGGTGATCTGGCGACTATTGCCACGTTCGTCTTGATCCTCGAACAGGAACTCCTCAATGTTCGACACGCCCTGGTTCTGCGCCTGCGCGATCACGCGCGCGAATTTGGCGCAATAGCCGATGAACTCCAGGCCTTTTTCCTTGGTGTCGCCGATGTAGAACACATTGCTTCCACCGGCCGACTTGCGGGAGGCCGCAATAAGAGTGTCGTCGAGGGCTTCGCAAAAGGTAATTCCCGTCCGGCGCCCTTTGGGACAGATCTTGATCGAGGTCCGTATCGACAGCCACTGAACCTGGTGCGCCATCAAGATGCCGGCCGCCAGCGGATCAAAACCCGCTGGCACCTCGCGCACGCTGGCAGGCAGCTCATCCCATTCGACGATTCGCACGGTGCTGGTCAGCGATTTGACGGCGCTGGCCATTAGCCGACGCCCAGGAATTGCTTGCGCCAGAAGTTCACCTGCGCGCTGTCCATGCCTTGCTCCGTCGCGATTCTTTCCAGGTTCTCCGATTGCTCACGCTGTAGGCGCTCGCGCGCCATGCGTTCGATCTGCTGGCGCTCTTTCAAGTTGGCCTGGCGCGCGCCAATCACATCTTTCGCGGCCCGGGCCAGCTTGCGCACATCGTCAATGCTCGGTTCCTCGCCATCGACCTGGGCCCGCAGCGCGGCGTCGGTGGCCAGGGTGGTGATCGATTGCACCAGCAACGCCCCGGCGCGGTCATCCGGGGATTCGCCCAACTCTTCCACCACCACGCGCGCGGCCGCATCGATCGCGCGCATCTTCTCCAGCATCGTCTCCTGCTGCACGCTGTAACGGTGCAGGCTGGAGCGGCTCGGTACGACTTGGGGACCGTGCTTCTCCGCCACGTAATGGCGCATTTCATCGAGCGTAAAACGTCCTTTTCGGATCAGCGTATCGATGGTGGTGCGTACCGCTTCGGGCCCGCGCTCGATGTTGCTCTTGCGGGCCATGGCTCACGCGCCCGGACGGGCGACGCCCGGCACAACCACGCGGCCTTGGGCCACGTCGTGGCCGCGCTCGCTCAGCGTGGCCAACAACACCGGCCCCAGATCGTCCAGGCGCACCAAGTCCTGCTCGGCCAGCCAGGCCAACTGCGTGCGCACATGATCGCGGCTCACGCTATGGCCGAAGCTGTCCATCGCCACCGCCAGCACGCTGCTGTTGGCCTTGTAGCCCAGCTGCTCGGACAGGATGCGCAGCAATACCAGGCGCCGATCTTCGAGCAAGCGTTCGGCAAAGGTTTTCATCGGTTACGCTCCAACAAGTGATTCTCGATTCGTCGCATGGAATCCATCGTGACGCGCGACCGCTCGCTGACCGTGGCCACATTGGCGCCGATCGTCGCCAGCTCCCCGCGGATCTGTTCCAGGTCGTCGTGGGTGGGCAGACCTTTGACCTTTTCCTCCATCACGCTGATGCGCTTGTCCAGCTCGCCGTCATGCGCTTTGCGCGAGGACGCCTCCGATAGCTGCTTATCCGTCAACGTCTGTAGACAGGCATTGACCCGGGCAAAGCGCGTGTCTCGCTTGGAGCTGAAGAACAGAAAGACGTTCGTGGCCACACTACCCACGAGCACCACCGCGTTGAGCCATTTGAACCACAAGTCGACGTTCATCAGCGGCCTGCGCGAAAGTGGCCGGATTCGAGTCCGGCCGCGCACTCGGTGCAGTGCTGCGTGCGCGGACACGCCAGCAGACGTTCGGGGTCGATCGCCAATCGGCACTCACGGCAACGCGCCACGCGCGTCGGATCGCGGTCACACAGGTGATCGAGGACGCGCTGCTCTTGCAGCTGCATTTCAAATCGCGCCATCGCACGTTCATCCTCCGCATTGGCGCGGTCAGCCTCGTCGGCCACTGGGGTGCTCCTTGGCGGTGATCACATCGTCGAGGTCCTGCGAACAGGCGCCTAGCACGCGCGCGTGCATCTCGATCAAGCGGCGGTCGGCCGCCGGTGCGTTTCGACTTTTGGCAGTCAGCTGCGTGATCTGCCGGCGCCACTCATCGCGCAGTCGGATCGCGTCTTTGAACAGGTCGCGCGGCTTCATGCGCGCGGCATGCCGATGCATCCAGTCCGGCCGCCTCGACCGCTTGGCAGTACCAGTGCCACGCGGTCCTCTGCCATTCGTCGAACGCCGCTAGCAGACTGCCGTTGCGAGCGCGGCACGCGTGGTACAGCGCCGTCACCGCGTCGTGGTTGCCGATCAGGGTGCCGGGCCGGCTGTCGGGCGCCAGCGGAAGCTCCGGACACGGCGTGCGTTGATTGGCTTGCAGGCTCGGGGGTGGCGGCGTCGGCGCTGGGGCCTTGATTGCTGCGGTTCCAGTGCTGCAGGACGTCGTCGCCCAAAGGCTGATCGCGCAGATCAGGACGGCGCCCGAGCAAGTCGGCCAGCGCGTCCCGTTGTTGCGTGGCGAAGTGGCGGTTCTGTGCAAAATGAGTCTCCAAGGTGGTGGCGATCGCATTCATGCGTTCGGTGGCTTGGTCGTAGGCCAGCACACTGTCCACGCCGTGCTGCTGCAACTGGCGTGCGGTGTGGGTCAGCTCGTCGATCGTCTGGCGATCCGCCTTACGCTCGGCGCGCAACTCGGCATTGGTGCGCAACGCGTGAGCGCCCTGCTCCCAACGCAAGCCGGCCCAACCGCCGCCGCCGGCAGCCAGCAACGCGACAGCGAGCATGGCCCAGCCGAAAGCGGGCAATACACCGGCGCTTTGTGCCGCTTTAAAAAGGGCTTTCAACATGCCGCGCTCCCTGGCCAACCGGCGGCGCGGTAGGCGGGTTCCAGACGTAGCAAGATGCGGCGCGGGTAATCGGTGTTCTCGGTGTGCGCCCAACCGGCGCGTACCCGGTATGGCTCCACGGCACGCCAGGCGTTGCCGTCGACGCCGGCGGCGGCGGCTTTGCGTCGCTCTTTCATGAGCCAGCCTTCACCGCCGTTGTAGGCGCGCAACGTGTAGGCCCAACGCGAACACGCGCTTAGGGTAGAGCCGGGCAACTGCGTCACGCGTGCATGCAGCCAAGCGTCGTAGCAGGCGATCGCGCGCAGGCTCCAGTCCGGGTCCCAGGGATCGGCGACGCCGACCGCCGGGCACACGCTCGGCAACCACTTCGCGGTCGCGGGCGTGAACTGCGCCATGCCGTTGGCATAGGGACTGGCGGCGTCGCTGCGCCAACCACTCTCCTGGTGAATCTGCGCGGCCAGACGCGCCACCGGCGCATCCAGGCCAAAGTTGCGTGCGGCTTCGCGTTCCAGTCGCAACCGGTAGAGCGTCGACACCGTCGGGATACGCACCGGCTGCAGGCCTCGTTCTGCGGCGTGTACCGGCTGCGGCGTGCAGGTGCTGAGCAGGGCCAGCACGGCCAACATTATGCCGACGGCATAGCCAGCGAATCGCTGCGACCGCCGCGTCACGGGATCATTCCCCCGGCCAGGATCGCGGCGGCTACGATCAGCGCCCGGCGTTTCCATGCGGCGCCCCTGCTGATACCCACAAGCGCGTGCGGACGATCTTCCGGTCGGAAGCACAGGCGATCGGCCCAATAGCCCAGGTAGCCGCACAAGGCGATCTTGCTGACGCCCCAGAATGCCAATCCCGCCTTGGCCGGATTCAGCCACAACACCACCGCGAAGGTGGTGAGAAAGATCAGCAGCAGTGGCCAGCCGCGCAGTAGGTCACCGCACTTTGTCCAGGCCACTCGGGCCTTCGATGGCCAGCGCGCTACCGCCCACACCAATACAAGCAGGGCGAAAGCCGCTGCGTAGAGCAACATCGATACGTCAAACCACTTCCACATGCCCGGCTCCTTTAAGGAAGAAGCCGGCGACAGCACAAGGGGGAACTGCCGCCGGCTAACGTGCCGACGGCATACGCTGGGCCGTCGACACGGCGGGATGATTTCGGTCAGCCCGCATGAGCACAATGCGCGCGGGCGCGAGGTCGATGTGATTAGCGCACGCTAAAGAAGAAGCCCCACACTAGGCGGGGCTTGAACTTACTGAATATCGAACCAGGTAGATGTCTCGGATTGAGCGCTTTCGTCCAGGCAGGCACTTACACACGGCCGCTTGACCACGGCCACACGATCCGGCCGATCACCACCGAGTTGGAACTGACAATGATGGCCGGTCGCGTAGTAAGCGTACGGCATGTCCTGCAGCGGGTTCGCTATCACAATATGGACGTTAGTCAATCCCGCACGCTCAACCACCTCGTCAACCATCCAATCCGCAGGGTACCGTCGCAGACCAGGACAGGCTGCGATTACCCTCTCAACGGCGGCACGGTCTTCGTTGCTGTAGAACTCAAAACGATCCCACTGCGCCTTAGCAGGTGCCTTGTCGTCCGAAGAAGACCACACAAAAAACGCCAGGGCTACCCCACTGATGAGGATGATCTGCCATATCCACTCTGGCGTTTTGCTTTTCGCTTCCTCTTCGCTTTCCATCATCAGGTACCGGTCATTCAAACAAACGGCCTTGCATCTTACGCAAGTGCAGCGCCTGCTGTTGCCGCAGTATCCGATAGATCTGATGTACTCCCAGGCCGTATTCCAACGACAGCGGCTCAATGCTGCCGGCCTTTGCGCGCCGAAAAATCTCGGCATCGCGTAGCGCCAGCAGCAGGCGGTCGCCTCGGGGAATGTACAGCGGACGGCCGCCGAAGTACTCGGCGACGGCCGTAACGGTCGTGACTGCCATGGTAAAGGCTGCCTCGTTGCTGGCGCCGCGACGCGTCTGGGCGGCTTCGATCACGCGCAAGAGATCAACGAGCATCGGTGCCCAGCGCCGCTGCGGGAGGGGAAGGTCGCCATCGGCTTCCAGAAGCGCCTGCAGGGCTTCGTGCGAAACTTCGCCAAACAGATCGGGGGATTCAGGCATCGGGAGGTCCGTACTTCTTGCGGGCTTCGGCGCGCAGGCGCGCGGCTTCTGCCGGCTCCATGCCGAAGCCGACCTGCTGTTCGATCCAAGTGAGCTGATTTTGTAGCTTCGATTCGTTTGATGGGGCAGCCTTTTGGACACGGGGTGTAAGATGCTTTCCCTCGCGTGCATCCGCTTCGCGCTGACGCTCGGCGACGGCGTCGGCCTTGTCCGCCAGCCCATACGCAACAGCGCGCAGGTAGTTATGGTTCTCCAGCGGAAGCGATAGCGACGCCCGCTGCGTAAGCATGGTTTCAATACCCGCTGTCCACGTCAGCGCCGTTGCCGGGCGGTGAACGCCACTGCGCTCGTCCTTACAAACGGTGCCGACAGCCACTAATGCAACCAGGTCTTGCGTGATCTTGACTGCCCGCGCCATGCGCAGCGCAGTTTTGGCCGGTTTGAACAGGCCTAGATAGCTGATTACAGCGCGACCTAATTCTGGCGGCATATCGGCGAGCAGTGCGGCCAGGCGTTTCCCATCGTCCTCCACGAAGAAGGCGGACAGGTGCGCTTGCGCGCCGCAGTCGGGACAAGTGGCGCGCATTAGATGGCTCCCGTACTCTGTCGATCTGAGCGAAAGACGGAAACAGCGTGATGAACGATTGGATAAGAAGGAGACCAATAATCGCGATCTCCATGGCTTGCGTGGTTGTAGCCATTGGACTGGGTATCGCGTTTGTTTTTCACCGTTACGAGATTATCGACTTCACCAGGAAGATCAGCTCCGACGATGCTCAGATTGCGAGCACGCAGGCGGCATGGTTTCAGGCGGTGTTCTCGGTCATCGGCATTTTCGCTGCCGTAGGCGTAGGACTGTGGCAGTCCAAGGAAGGCCGAAAGCTTGTTCAGGAAGAAAGGGGCCGACGCGAGATCATCGAAGAAAACGCGGCTTACCGGCGCCGGATGGTGTATGGCTCGATAATGATGCGTACTCTCATCGCAATTCATGAGGAAGCCAAGCGCCGTCGCCCAGATGCAGAGCGGCAGCTGGAGAGGTATACCAAGATGGCGGCTGGACCGATCAGGCCCGAGGCACTTGAGCCGTATCTTCGCCCGTTCCTGCTCACTTCTGTTGAGCTTGCGCCCGCTGCTGACGATGTCGCTGAGCGCTTTGATCTTACGGTTGCCATTGAGGTGACCAGCGCTCTCGATTCGGCCTTTCATTTCAACCGCGCCTTGCGGAACCTGATAAATGGCAACCAAGCCAAAAGAAGCGTGCCTTCGGAAGATGTGGTTGACGCGTTCAGCGAACTTCAAGATCGGCTTACGGACGTTTTTCGCAAAACCGAAAGCGCTATCCATCGCTTGGGCAATACGTATGGCGTCACAGGAAACGAGTAGCATCAGCGTCCCTTCCGAGAAGCGTCCGTCTGCAACGCTGCAACTAGGCGGTGCAACTGATCGTGGTTGAGCCACTGCACCCGCGCAACCTTGAACATGTGATCGGCCATTGCGTGCGCATAGGACCAAGGGCGCTTAGCACCAGTCAGCAACGCTTCCACCTTGCCAAGCATCGGCACCTGATCCGTGCTGGCTGGTCGGCCGGGGTAGCGCTTACGGCGCTCCTGGCGGTCGACGTCCTTGAAGCCTAGACGCACGAATTCCGCGATGACCGCATTGCGCTGCGCCATCGTCATTTTGGCCGACGACGCTTCGCCGCCTGTCCGCAGCAGCAGCGAACGATAGGTTTCTTCATCCAGGCCCAATTGCTTCTTCGCCACATGGATGCGGACGATCTGCTGTTGGCGTAGGTCGCTTTCGGCTGCCATCACAGAAGTTCCAGCTGAGCCGCGTGACTTCCGCTTACGGCGATGCTGAGCCGGTCTCCTCTGCCCATCAACGCACGCGCCTGGCGCAGCGCTGTGGCCGACTCCGTCGGATTGGAGGAACCCGCCATGCGAAGGCATGCCGGGATTTTTCGGAGGGCTTGATCGCGGTTCAATGCTCAGTCCTTGTCGATGAATCGAACAATCTGCGGGTTTTCGGCGAGCCGATCCAAGCGCCAAGGGAATACGTCGCCACGCAAAGCGATGTATTCGAGCGCGCGCGTGACGATGACCAGGTCTTCCATCTGCCCGCCTTCGGCCGGGCGGCCGGTGTCGCAGGCGGGACTGCCGCCGTCCACATAGGTCGTCCGGCAATACATCTCCACGTCGCTGCGCACCGCGCTGTCGGCAATGGTCAGCGCCAGGTTGAGGGTCCGCATGCTGTGTCCGCTCTGATCGGTCATATCACGCTCCCGCTACGTCGAGTGGGATCGCGTGATACTGGCCGCTTTCCTCGTCGCGTTCGTAGATACGCACATATGACTTGGAACCCACTACTTGCACCGCGTCGCCGATCGCCTGCATCGCCCGGAGCCAGCGCTCGTCGGTGATGTCGAGCCGACGCAAACCCAGCACCTGAGCGGTGCGGATGTTGCCGGCCTTGTCCACGCGGAACGCGTCCTGGACCAGCGTGCGCACTTCGGTGCGCGCGCCCTCGGTCCATTCGCGCAAGCATTCATCGATCAGGCTTTTCGCTGCCTGCAATCGTTCATCGAAGACGATGGCCTCGGCGATGGCACGCTGCACCTTGTAGCGTCCATCGAAGGACAGCAGCGAGATGTTGCCTTTGGTGCCGCCCAGCTTGACCCCGTAGGCCTCGGCGCTGAGGGAGACGAACGCGGCGATATCGTTGAACGACTCCGTCTTGAACTTGCCGATCTGGGTGCTCAGGTCACGGGCCTTGGCGACCAGTTCTTGCACCAGTTCGTCGCGTTGCAGGTCGATCGGTCGGATTTGGCTCGCTGCGACCAGGCGGCCTTGGTTGTCCTGGCGATAACCAGCGGGAATGTCGGGGTGCGGCTGTGGCATGGAAGTCTCCAGGGTTACTCCGCCAGACGGCGGAACGGATCGATAAGGTCGCGCAGACGCTCAGCCACCACGGGCGGTGGCTCGTCGTCATCGAATGGCGCGGGTTCGGATTCAGTCATGCGCGTCGCATCTGGCATAACCGGTGCTCGCTGACCTGCCATTCGACCTGGCAGCCGTGGAACGGCGCGGCGATGACGGTGCGGGTCACGCGTCCGATGGTGATGCGCCGCTTCATGGAACCGCTCAGGAACCCATCGCTTGGCGGAGGATCAATCGTGATCACCGGGCGGCGCTGCTGGATATCGATGGCGCGCACCTCACAACCATGCTCATCCAGGCGGTCCAGCGCGATCAGCGCGGTGTGCAGTCCTTCATTAAAAGGACTGTTAAACGCGTTCAACAGGGTCTTCATAGAGCGGTCCTCAAAAGTGGAAGGGCAAGCGGGTTTCATTCCGCCCCTCGCCGGTGCTTACAGGTGGGGCACGTCCGCGAGAACTGCACGCGCATGTGATTGGTGCTGGCGAATGGTTGGCGTTGGTATTCCAGGCAGCGGTTGCGTGGCAGGTCGCCGATGACGGGGCACTCGACCGTCAGGCCCATCAACGCCCCTTCCACCTTCTGTTGGACCGCACGCGAGTCGCCCTTGTAGGTGCCACTCAATACCTGGCTGACGACGGTGGCGCTGTAGCCGATCTCGGCGGCAACCACAGATTGCTTGCGGGCCTGGCAGGCGGCACGTAGCACGTCGAGCCAGTCGGGCTCATGGATTTGCATTGAGGGAGTACTCCGTGTCGGTGTTGTGGTCGTACAGGACGGTGCGACGCTTCATGATCGAGGGGGCAATGGGACCGCTGTCGCGGACCAACTGATAGCTCGCGGGCATGCGTCCGCCGGTACCGCGCCAAACGCGCAGGAAGCCCGTGCGGGTCAGCAAGCTGGCGTAGGTGCCCACGGTGCTGCTGGTAGTGGTTTCGACCACCGCGACCAGATCGGCGACGCTGAAGCGGCGCAGGATGCGCATGGCCTTCCAGATCTTGTCGGACTGATGACGCCCGCCCGCTGCCCGCGTCATGCAGATGCGACGTGCGAATTTGCGCGTCTTGCGTGACATCGGTCAGCCCCGCGTTCCGCGAGTGCTGGCGCCAAGGAAGAAGTCCGCGGTCTTGGGCCAGTCGGCCAAGGCGATCTCGCTGCCGCCGCGATTGCGCGCGTGCTGCTCGATCTTGCCCAGGCCGACGACGATGTTGCGGATGCTGCCGGCAGCGCGGGTGTGCAATTCGGCAATCAGATCATCGGCCACAGCGACCTCGCATAGCTCTCTGGCCAGCTGACGGGCGTCTTCGATGGAGGCAGGTTTGAACTCGATCCATTGCGCCATGCGGCCCGCCAACTGCGGACTGAGCGAGATCCGGCGGTCGATGCCGGCCATGCCTACCAGGATCACCGGCACGCTGGACAGGTCATGCACATCGCGCAAGGTGTCGATCAGCCGCTCCTGATTGACGACGTAGTCGGCCTCATCGACAAAGAGCGGCCGGCCGGTTTCAGCCAGCTTGTTGACGATGGCGTCTACCGTGCGGGCGATGCGGTTGTGGCTGGCGATGTGCAACTCCCGGCAGATCGCTTCCAGCAAGCTGGTGGGCGTGCTGGTCCGCAGCGCACGGACGAATACGCCGTACTGCCGAGTGGCGAGCCAGGCGATGCCGGTGGTCTTGCCCAAACCGCTGGCGCCATAGCACAGGCCCATCCCGGGCATGCCTGGCGCACGATTAAGGAGGGCCTCGCCCGCTTCGGCCAGATGCTTGATGTTGCTGATCGGTACTATCTTGGAGCGCATGCTCAGTTCCCTTGTTGTGCTTGCAGAAGGCGGTCGCGCTCGGTGCCGTTGGGCAGTAGCGCGGCGGTTTCGGGCGCAAGGCCCTGGGCTTCGGGTCCGAAATACTCGAAGACCATCCAGCGGCCCTTGAACTCATCGCTGTTGACGTAGTTCTTCAGGCGGTGACGCTGTATGTCGTCGCGCTCTTCGGGCGCTTTCATCAGCACCTCGATGGCCCAGGCGAAGCGCTGCTCGGCGGTGTCGTCCTGCGCCTGCTCGCGGCGCAGTAGATGGGTCACGTCGTCCACGTCGGCGATCGTGGTGGGCGCTATGTCGGGGCGGCCGGCGGGCTGAGCATCCAGCGCGTCAGCGGCGATGCTGGCCGCTTCGAGCGCCGGTGTCAGGTGGATGACGTTGGGCGCCGGCAGGGCGGATAGTGCGGCGTGCTGCTCGGCCTTATGAATCAGGATTTCCCGTGCAATGTCGCCCGTATTGGCCTTGCGCTTGGCCGCACGCATCTCGGCCTTGGCCTGCTGGACCTGCTTGGTCTGGCGGGCCTTGCTCTCAATCGCAATCTCGCGCTTGGACACGCCCGTGACTTCCGGGCACTCGGCTACGCACAAGAATTGCTCGTGGTGATAGACCACGGCCCGCCCAACATCCGCGTCGTCGACGCGCACCAATACCGGTTGGCCGATCACGCTGGCCAGCTCCGGCGCGATGTAGACAAGCTTGTCCACTCGCAGACCTTTCTTGGTCACCGTGCGCTGCTCGCCCTCGCCGAGCAACAGATCAAGTGCGCGCACGTCTCCGACGCGACGGACGACGTCGCGCAACTCGGCATAGCGTTGGAACGGCGTGATGCCGTTGAGGCCTTCATGTTCCTCGTGCGCGTAGTAGGCCTCGCACCATTGGTCGCAGAACTGCTGCAGCTCGGCGGCGGTTAGCTTCAGCTCGATGACTTCATTCTTCTTGAACAGCCGGTCGGCGAAAGCCGTGCGGGCGCGGATGGCTTGCGCCTCGGCAACGTTGTGGCCGCTGTAACCGGGAAGCAGCTCCAGAAGGTTGTGACTGAAAGAGCGGAATGCGCGTTCGATGTTGCCCTTTTCCCAGGGGCTGAACGGTGCGCTGAAACGTGGCTCGATATGCAGGCCAGCGAGCAACGATGCGACGCGGTCGCTGGCGTAATCGCGACCGTTGTCCATCTTGACCGCTTCCGGCACGCCCCATTCCAGGATGGCCCGCCGCATGACTTGGCATACCGCTTCGGCCGTGCTGGTCTTAGTGACGTGCAAGCGCAAACCGCGCCAAGCCAGATCGATGACGCCGACCAGGCTGTAGCGACCATCGACCAGTTGCAAATCGGCCGGGCTGCTATCGAGTTGCCATAGCTGGTTGGCGCGGGTGATGCCATCGGTCAGGCTGCCAAAGCCCGCCATGTAGCGGTTCTTCCACTGATCCGGATTGGTCTGGGCGAGGAAGTGCTCCGCGTTGTCGGTTTTCCACTTCTTTAGCCAGCGCTGCACGCTGCGCAGATCGAGCGATGGCACGTCGGAATGCGCGAAGCGGGTCTGGATAGCTACGTGCACCAGCTTGCCGCTGATGTGCGGTTTGTCGGCGAGCAAGCCGATCACGAAGTCGCGTAGCTCTGGATGCGTATCCAATGCGCCGGTGCCCGCGCGATTGCCGTAGGCACCCGCCAGCGCCGCCGGCCCCTGTGATTGGATCGTGTTGCGCCAGCGACGCAGGGTGCGTGGGCACAGGTCCGCGCCGGTGTGTTGGCGCACGGTTAGCGGCACCGTCAACTCACCGCTGTTATAAGCCGCACAGAAGTCGACCATTGCCGCGCACTTGCCGAGCGCCCGAGCTTGGGCGAAGGCGCCAAGGCGTGCGACCAGTTCCAACTTGGCGTCCATGCGCGCTTTACGCTTGCCATCCAGGCCTGCAGCCTCGATGGCGCCACGCTCGCGCTGGCGTTGCTCAACCGCGCTGTCGATGGTTTTGGTGATGGCCAAGCGGCGTGCCGTGGCGACACCGGCCTGATAGTGGGCGCTCGCGGAGATGGTTTCGGCAGCACGTAAGGCAGCGGTGCGATGCAGGGCGTCGCGCACGTCAGGTGGCAATGTGGTCTTAGGGTAAAACCGCTTCTGGCCCCCACGGCCGGCGCGACTTTCGAAGAACCATTCTTCCCTGGTTGCACGTTTCTCGACGACCGTCTTATGGCGACCGAGCGCCGCTGCTATGGCTGCTAAGTCGAACGCCTCCTGCGCGCGAACATCACCGTCAGCCACTACGGCACCCGGCGGCGCAGATCGCGCAGTTGCTTAAGCTGCGCGGCGGCGCTGTCCATCTCGCGGCTGACCCGACCGATCTCAGCGTCCAGTGTTTCGGCGCCGACTAGGAAGCGCCCGCCGCGTACGCCCGCGTTCCACTGCGTCAGCAGCGTGCTGCTACAGACAGTCTCCAGCACCGGCGCCACCCACAGCGGCACGTTGAATTCCTCACGGCTCTCGGCGGTGTACCCATCGAGCATGGCTTTGCTCACATCCTTGCCGGTGAGCCGACTCGCGCGGCTGGCCACCTCGTAGCGATCGATGCCCGAGGCCGTAGCGTCCGCCAGCATCTGGCTGACCAATGCGCTGACGGGACGTCGATAATCCATCGAACCTTCAATCAGCGCGGCGGCACGCGGGATCGAGAACAGATCGCCCGTGAAGCTATCCGGGCTAATGGCGCGGGCACGGCGGCTCATGGTCGTCCGTCCGCTGGAGTCGGCGACCGATAGATATGAGGGCTAGTCATGCTGTCCCGCCTTTTGCGGATTGCGGCCCGTCAAGGGGGTGGTAACCTTGTCAATAGGTCGTTGGCCGCGCATGGGCGCACAGCCAAATCGCCGGTTTGGTTGGCCGTTAGTGTCGTAGCGGGTGGGCCAGATCAGCATCGGATGACTGACGCCGAGATAGCGCGCCAGGATGGCTTCCGCCTTGGGATAGGGCCGGCGGGAGACTTCCCCCAGCGCATTACCGTCCGAGTAGTCCTCCGCCTTCCCAATTTGTCGCAGGCTCCAACCACGCTTACGTAGCGCCGCCAGTACATCCGCCCAGTGCCAGTCCTGCAGTTCGCGCTGCGCGGCTGGTTTTTTCAGGTTTGCCGAAGTGGTCATTCGATGTCTTAAACATGAGGTATGTATGTGGGACAAATATAGCTACAAACGTAGCGACAGTCAATACGTTCGTGGTGATTGCGTGGCTGCGGCACTTCGGGATTCCAGTACGAACGTAGTTATCGTGGCGTTTCTGTTGACGTATCAAAGACTTACCGAAAGTGCCGCAATATGCCCTGGTGCGGCGCTTTATGCGGTGCTTTCGCCATGAAAAGTGCCGCGCGACCAATGGAGTCGCTGGGCGCGCGTCTTCGCTACGTTCGTGGTGATCGCTCGCAGGCGGTATTCGCTCAAGAATTAGGAGTGGCGGTCGCCACGTACCGGAATTACGAGTCCGATGTGCGCGTGCCCGATACCGCTCTAGCTGCTGCTTTAGTTGGACAAGGCTGGAACGCCAACTGGCTGCTGACGGGCGACGGGCCGGAGCGGCTGGAAGCCCTTCAGGACAGATCCCAGGCAGATGCAGACGATTCGCTCGCTACGTCTCACGAGGTGAGCGAGGACAACCTGATCATCGCGCTTGAATTGGCGGACGAAGCGGTGGCGGCGACGATAGGAGCGGATCGGCCGCCCCGTCTGCTTTACGGCCGCTTGCTGCGGCTGCTCTATGAAGGCATAACCCACGGATTGCCCGTTGCCGAGGTGCGATCAATCGGCGGGCAATTTGCCCGAGCTTTATCTACGGGAAGGGTCTCTAGCGATGACAGTGAAAAGGAACTGGGTCGGACAGGTAAGCAACGTTCTGGCTGACATTCTGAAAAAAAGCGAGCAGGACGCCGGTTGCCCAGCGCAAACGACGCAGATGATGACTGGCGAGCCTTGGGTAGCTACGGCTGACAACCTAACCGTGCGACAAAGCGCTCGTGACAGGGCGTTGCGAGAGATCAGGCGGATCGCGGTCCGTTATGTATGGGGAACGCCAGAAGTCGTGCTCTGGCTGGACGTGGCCAAAGTCGAATCAACGAATAGCCTCTCTGATTCGCAGGTCGAACAACTGCTTGCCCGCATGCGGCTACTCGATGAGTGCTCTAAGAATGACTGGGAGCCGCCAGACTCGCCCGCTGCTCCCTAATGTCAAACCATGCGTCGCTCTATGGGCTCAGCCCCGGGCGCCGACAAAATCATCTGTCGCGCCAAACGTCATCAGACGTTATCTCAATTCCCCTTAAAACCCTTATTTCACAAGCTTTTTGTGCCGTTTTTTCCCGGCTTATCCCATGTAGTCCCGGATAGGCAATCCAACAGTCGCGGAACAGCCAGCGCCAAGAACTAAAAGCAGAGAGGAAACACGGACCTTTAAGTCGTGCGCGCAGCGCACGCTACGTTCGGCATGCACACCAGGCCGAGACAGAAGAAATCAAAACAACAGAAAAAAAGATGCGGACTACGTCAGCTCATGCTGGTGACGCGCCGCCAACAACAGCAGATCATTGGCGCGGCGGCAGCCCAGTGACTCCATCATTCGCGCGCGGTGGGTTTCCACCGTCTTGACGCTGATGCCCAGCACCGCGGCGATTTCCTTGCTGCTCATGCCGCCACCCAGCTTGCCCAGAATCTCGCGCTGGCGCGGCGATAGGGCTTGGATACCGGTGGGGCGAGCGTTCGCCAGCATGGGCGCCAGCATCTTGGAGGAAACCTGCGGGCTCAGAAAAACCTGGCCGGCAGCCGCGGCGCGTAGGGCAAGCTCCAGTTCCATCGGTGCCGCTTCCTTGACCACGAACCCGGCGCAGCCGCGATCGAGCGCACTGCGGACCTGGGTCGGGTCGTTGTGCATGGACATGATGACCACTTTGGTCTGCGGCAATGCTTCCTGGAGCGGTCGCAGGATTTCCAGACCGCTGCGGTCGGGCAGCGACAGATCCAGCAGGATCACATCGGGGCGGTGGATGATGCCCAGGTCGATGGCTTGTTGGGCGTTGCAGGCTTCCGCTACGACCTCGACATCAGGCAGCGATTGCAGCAGACGGCAAATGCCGGCCCGCACAAGGGTATGGTCATCGACGATCAGGACACGCACGGGGGAAAGTTGTAACCGGTATTGTGATTCGGTAGTCACAATAGCCGGCTCACGCTCCTACGCCAAGCGTCCGAGGCGAAGGGATGCCGATTCCAGACTCGAATCACAGTTCGGCGGTTGCGCGGCATGGTGGCCGTGATGTAGGGGTGACGATGCGCCGCGAGCTTGCGGCGATCTGCGCGCAGCAACGAAGCGTCAGTCGCGATCGCTGTCGAGCGCGGCCTGTCGGGCTTCGGCGATTTGACGACGATGCTGACGGAACAAATGACGTTCCAGTGCATCCTTCAAGCCCGCGTTGAGCGCACCAAAGCGCAGCCACAAATGATGTTGCTTCTCACTTCCGATTGCCTGCGCCAATACATGCACCGGCAATTCAATGTGGTCGCTGAGCCAGGCGACAGGTTGCAACAGCACGACACCGCCTGTTCCCGCAACGCTGTCCACGGCTTGTGGCAGATCGAGGCGCAGGCCTCGGTGCGACCAGCGCAGCGGGCAGACGGGCAGGGCATCTTCTCGTTGGCGCGCCAGTTTGCCTAGAAGCCCAAGGATGAGGTCCAGCTTGGCTTCCATGCGTTGCATGGATTGGGGCAGTTCACCGCGGTCTTCCGGATCTTCGTTGCGAAGGTCTTCGGCGACGGCCAAGCCGTGCAGCAGCGCCTCGGATTGCTGTTGCAGCAACGGCCGGTCGCCGGCGACGAAGCGCACCGGCAGCCAGGCTTCGCAGGTCAGCGCGGCACTGAAGAGTTCGGTCTCCGCCGGATGCTCAAGCATGGGCACTTTGTTCGGCATGATCAGGTCTCGGCAGTGACCAGATAGGCGCGCGTGGCGCGGTCGGCTTTGGTGGAAGCCTGCATCAGCCCGGCAATTTCATCCCGGGATTTGCGCAAGTTTCGCTCCAATCCGTATTGAGCGTGCAGTAATGCCGCCAGCTGCTCGTGAGTGGCAGCCCGGCCGGCGGGACTATGAATGAATTCGCGGACTTTGCGATCGTGCTGCACCAGCGAATGCTCCACCACCTGCAACTCTCCCTTCTGCAAATTGGTTTGCATGGTCTGCAGATCGGCGAGCAGCTCGTCCAATGTCATCGCCGTTTCCATCAGGGCCGCTTCCATCAGGCACTCGCGGCCACGGCCGGATGCTGGCGCTGTTCGGATGGAATGGCATTCCAGGCCGACTCGATTTCTCCCAGCAGCTCCAGCGCTTCACGCAACGCGGATTCGTCGTTGTTGAGGTTGGCTTCGATAAGCCGGCCTTGCAGGTAGTCGTAAAGCGAAGAGAGACTGCTGGCGATTTCGCCGCCGGCTTCGTGGTCCAGCGATCCGTGCAGATGGCCGATGATGGCGCAGACTTCGCCAATCGCCTTGCCCTTGCGTGCCAGATCGCCACGAATGACGCAGGCTTCGGCCAAGCGGATGCGATCGCAGGCGCCGGCCAGCAGCAGTGCCACCAAGCGGTGCGGATCAGCTTCCATGACCGCGCTGCTGAGTCCGGTCTGGCGGTACTGGGCAGCGTATGAATTTGGCGACATCCTATTTCTCCTGAGGCATCGGTTGGCGTTGACGCCGGTCGGATTGCTAGCTGGTTTGCGCCGCCAGGGCGGCGAGTTGTTGGGCGAGATAAGAGCTGGTGCTGTTCAATTGCGCCACCATCGAGTCCATGGCGATGAACTGCGCCTTGTAGCGATTGCCTACCGCTTCCATGCGTGCGTCCAGGGCGGTGCGGCGTGCGGCGACATCCTTGAGCTGCGCGTTGAGCCCATTGGTGCGTTGAGTGAAGGCGCCTTCGCTGCCCACATAGCCACCCACCGTACCCAGCAACTTGTCGGCGAAGCCGCCATCGCCGGTGAGCGCGGCGCGGACTTTCTCCGGGCTGGACGCCATCAATGCGTCGAACTTGGCGGTATCCAACACCAAACTGCCATCCGAGGTCGGATAGCCCTTGGTCTGCAAGCCCAGTGTCTTGGCGTCCAGTCCCTGCTTGGCCAGATCGCCAAGCAGATTGCCCAACGCGCCGCGGAGCTGGCTGGCAGCGCTGCGTATCTGTGCGTCGCCGGTCAATGCGGAAGGCGCATCGTTGGCGGCGTCGTATTTGGTAGTGGCGCCAATCGCCGCGATAGCGGCGTTGTATGCGGTGACGAAGTCCTGCACCACTTTGCGGTTGGCGGCGGCGTCGCCGGACACCGTGACGGTGCTGGTACCCAGGGTTTTCAGGTCCAGGGTCAGGCCCGGTACGGCATCGGTGATCTTGTTGGCGCTGGCGGTAATTTCCAGCCCGTCGATATTCACGCGCGCGTCTGCGGCCGGGGTGCGTTCCACCAGGCCGGTGACCAATGCCTGCAAGTCGGCGCCGCCTTCGGCGACGCTGATCGACAACGTGTTGGCGGCACCGGTTTTACCCGAGGACACCGATAGGTACTGGCCGTCGTTGGAGGTCAGCACGCTGGCCTGAATACCTTTGCTGGCAGCCGCGGTGTTGATGGCGCTGCGCACGTCCGCCAACGTACTGTCCTGGGCAATATCGACGCTGAGCGTTTCCGTGCCCACCTGCAGCGTCAACTTACCGGCGCCGAATTTCTGGTCGGCCGCGGTCGGCGCGTTGCCGACCCACTTGCTGGCGCTCGCCAGGGCGAGCACTTCTACGGCATAACTGCCGTTGGGCGTACTGGTGCCAGCGGCAGCGGTCAGGACGGTTTCGGTACCGGATTTCACGGTACGGGTGTCGAAGGCCGTATTGGCTTTCAACGCTTTGAGCGCGGTTTCCAGCCCGCTGAAAGCGGAACTGACGGTGCCCAAGGCGGACAATTTGAACTTGGTGCCGGTTTCCAGGCGGTTGAGGCTGGACTCGACAGGCGCGCGATCCGCGGCCACGAGCTGGGACACCATGCCATTGATGTCCAGGCCGGTGCCAATGCCGCCATAGCCCATTGAATAATCTGCCACTGCCGAGCCTCCTGTCGTTTCCCTTCCGGTCGTTCTGTTTTGGAACGGGACATAGGGACGATCCCTGCACCGTCAACGATGCGGTCCCGCCCGTATATCCAGTAACGGCCCCACAAGGCCGATCTTTAGGCCCGCATTTCTCCGTCTCCCACTGCCGCCATGACATCGGCCGGTCAGTGAGAAATGCGGGCTGGTTTGGGGAGATGCAGGGTTTGTGCCACTGGGAGCAGAAGCGGGAACGGGGAACAGGGAACAGGGAATGAAAGATGGCCGGAACTGAATTTTCATCGCTACTTCAGTCGTTACCTAAACGCACTCCAACTCGATCATTCCCCGTTCCCTGTTCCCCACTCCAAACAAAAAAGCCCTCCTCCGTTGCCGGAAGAGGGCTGAGTACTGCCAAGACGGAGGGAGACGAATCCGTCCGTTGACGACAGAGAACTTCTTACAAGGTGTAGCGTTGTGGAGCGTTAGCGGAGCAGGCTGAGCACGTTCTGGGGCACCTGATTGGCCTGGGCCAGCATGGCCGTACCGGCCTGCTGCAGGATCTGGGTGCGGGTCAGTT
>NZ_JAVGJT010000031.1:0-76914 GCF_040948865.1 Pseudoxanthomonas sp. UTMC 1351
GGACGCGGGAGCCATGAGTCAGGCCGGGCAGGCGGCTTTGAATGAGTTGCACAACCGGGTCTTTGGACCGCTGGTCCAACGCTACTTGGAGGCTCACCACCACGTAGCGCCTGTACGCACCTTTCAAGAAAGCGGTGGACGGGGTGCGGAAGACCCGATCATCGCTCGGTCGGCCACCGCCAGACCGGGATGCGGCCGGCATTGAACCCCTCCTGGCTTGGCTTAATCCCGAGCCGGTGCGGGCGATACGTATTGCGCGCAGGCAGCGCGCGTGAGGGCTGCCACCGTCGGAGCTGTCGCGGGACAGAGGGGACGGTGGCGCTTTGTCCCCGGCAGAAGCGCGCAGCCACGACGGGTTTCAGGCATTTTCGCCGCCATCGCCCCTTGGGTTGTTGTGTCCCGTCAATCGGTAAACCTCCACGGACTTGCCGGGCGCGCGGTGCTCATGTCAGATGCCCCACGTCCGCTCGCGAACGCAACGGGGGTACATGCACCGCCCTCGAGCGTCCAGGTACGTAGCGGGGCTGAGGTGGCTTGAGCATCCATGGAGCCACATTGCGGCAGGCCAGGATCCCGCCGGCACCCGTCTGCAACTGCGACAACGCCGCCAGCTAGGCGCTTTATGCAAGCTAAGCTGCAGAAACCCGGTCCAGGCGATATCCCTCCCGATCCAGCCCGGCCACTCGCACGATGTCCTGCACGCGCCGCGCCGTGCCGCGGCCTTCGAAGTAGACGATAACGTCCACCGCTTCAGCGATCAGCCTCCTGGGTACGGTGACCGCCGCTTCTTGGACCAGCTGCTCCAACCGCGCCAGTGCGCCGCGCGCGGAGCCTGCGTGGATGGTAGCGATCCCGCCGGGATGGCCAGTGCCCCAGGCCTTAAGCAGTTCCAACGCTTCGGCGCCACGCACCTCGCCGACGATGATGCGGTCAGGACGCAACCGCAGCACCGAACGCACCAGCTGCGCCAGTGACGCTACGCCTGGTTTGGTCCGCAGCGACACGTGATCGTCGGATAGGCACTGCAGCTCGATCGTATCCTCCAGCAAGATCACCCGGTCGCAGGTCTCGGCTACAACTTGCAGCAGCGCGTTGGCCAGCGTGGTCTTGCCGGTGGAGGTGCCGCCAGCGATGACGATGTTCCGGCGCTCCAGCACCGCGGTGCGTAACACGTCGGCCTGCGCCTGGGTCATCACCCCATCGGCCACGTAGTGCGACAGCGGAATGACGCCGGCGGCCCGCTTGCGGATCGCGAACGTTGGCGCCCGCGTCACTGGCGGTAGCACGCCCTCAAAGCGCTCGCCCGTCTCCGGCAGTTCGGCCGAGACCACCGGCGCGCCGCTATGCACTTCCATGCGCAGGTGCGCGGCGACCAAGCGGATGATACGCTCAGCATCATCGGCCGACAGCGACACCCCTGCCGATTCACGGCCCGTGTGCAGCCGGTCCAACCACAGCGTGCCGTCCGGGTTCAACATCACTTCAACCACCTGCGGGTCTTCCAACGCAGCAGCGATCACCGGACCCATCGCGGTGCGCAGCATCCGCGCTTGGCGCTCGATCGCCGTCGCGGCGTCGACCGGGTGCCTCATGCCCCCAGCGCTCCGTTCCCGTCGTCCGCCTCCACGAACGCGTCTTCCGCCGGCACCCACTCCTCGATCGCGTCGCGTACGCGCAGTCCGCGCCGCAGGTGCAGTGCCAATTGCTCGATGAACTGCTCAAAACGCGCCCGTCCCTGCGCCCGCGCCGCCTCCACGTGCGCCTCCGGCAGCGGCGGCGTGACCGACAGATAGTGGCGGATGTGCAACGCCAGCGTTTCGATCAGGATGGTCTGGTCGCGTTCGAGCCGCTCGAACTGCCGGGTCAGCCGATCCAGTCGTCGCGTCAGCGCGGCCTCGCGCCGGTGTTCGGCATCGGGCGAGAGCATTGACGCGACCGCGCGTCCGACGACAGCCGAAACGGACAGACCGTGCGCGGCGGCCAAGCGATCGAGTCCCCGTTCGTGCTCGGGTTCGAAGTAGATGTTGCGGCGTACGCGCCTCATAGCGGCAGCCGCTCCCGCTGGCCGTCGCTCCGTGCCCAGCGATCGCCAGGCGTGCGTTCGAAGAAATCCGCCGCATCGCCGCCTCCGACACCGTCGCCCTCATCCTCCATCGGCGCGGCGATCACCCGGCCTACCCAGTCGTCCGGTCGTGGCGGCGGCCGGTCCGGATAGCCGCCCTCAGTTAGTGTCGGTGGCGACCAGACCCGCTGCACGAAATGGCGGTCGCCGTAATAGCGGAGCTTCGTCGCCTTGATCGGCGGGAAGCCTGCCACCATCACGATCTGCTCGTCTGCCGGCAGTTGCATTACCTCCGATGGCGTCAGCAATTGCCGGGGAGAGACCTGCTGCGACACGCTCACATGGTCCAACCAGAACGAAAACCGGTCGCCACCATAACTGCGGTGCGTGCGTACACGCGTCGCCGTGCCCAGCGCCTCCGAGATGCGTTTGGCCGTGCGCTCGTCGTTGCTGGCGAAGGCTACGCGCAGGTGGCAGTTGTCCAGGATCGCGTTGTTCGGTCCGTAGGCCTGCTCGATCTGGTTCAGCGATTGCGCCACCAGGTAGGCGCGCAAACCATAAGCGGCCATGTAGGCAAGCGCCGACTCGAAGAAGTCCAGCCGTCCCAACGTCGGAAACTCGTCCAGCATCAGCAGCAGGCGATGCCGCCGCACATCGCAGCAGAGATCCAACGACTCGGTCAGGCGCCGCCCGATCTGATTCAGCAGCAACCGGATCAGCGGCTTGGTGCGTGAGATATCCGATGGCGGCACCACCAGGTATAACGAGACCGGATGCTTGCCCTCAACCAGATCGGCGATACGCCAGTCGCAGCGCGAGGTCACCGCGGCCACCGTCGGGTCCCGGTACAGGCCCAGGAAACTCATCGCCGTGGACAGCACGCCGGAGCGTTCGTTGTCGCTCTTGTTCAAGACCTCGCGTGCCGCCGAGGCGACCACCGAATGCGGTTGGTCGCCCAGGTGCGGGGTCTTCATCATCGCGCCCAGGGTGCGCTCGAAGGTGCGCGCCGGATCGGACAGAAACCGAGCCACGCCCGACAACGTCTTGTCAGGCTCGGCATATAGCACGTGCAAAATTGTGCCGACCAGCAGCGCATGGCCGGTCTTTTCCCAATGATTGCGCCGCTCCAGCGAGCCTTCCGGATCGACCAGGATATCGGCGATGTTCTGCACATCGCGCACCTCCTGCGCGCCGCGGCGTACCTCCAGCAACGGGTTGTACGCCGCTGAGCGCGCGTCCGTGGGATTGAACAGCAGGCAGTGGGAGAAACGCGATCGCCAACCCGACGTCAGTTGCCAGTGCTCGCCTTTGATGTCGTGGATCACCGCCGAGTGCGGCCAGGACAAGAGTGTCGGCACGACAAGGCCCACGCCCTTGCCCGAGCGCGTGGGAGCGAAGGCCAACACGTGCTCCGGACCGTCGTGGCGCAAGTAGTCGCCACCGAGCTGGCCAAGCAAGACGCCCGATCGCGCGGTCAGTCCCGCGGCTAGCACCTCTTCTTTCGAGGCCCAACGCGCCGAACCATAGGTCGATGGCAATGTGTTATTGCCCCGCCGCATCTGTCCGGCGATGGCGACGATCGCCGCCGCCAGGCCACCGCTGGCGGCGATCAAGCCGCCAAGATCGAACACGCGAGGCGCCTGTTCCCCGAATGCCAGCCACCACTCGAACAGTCGCCACGGACAATAGACAGCGACGCCATGCGCATGAAACCAAGGTGTGCCCAGACGTTGGTCATTCCCCAACGCATGCGCAATCCACTGAGTAGCCAGCCACAGGCCAATCACCACAAACCCTAGCGCCAATGCGACCCGGAACAGCCATGGTCTGGTTGAGGTCATGCATCCAGATTCCATTCCTCTATCCTCAACATTCCTCCCGAAAGCATCGCGGCGGTGAACGGAGAAACTTCCGGTGGTACGAAGTCTCCCTCACGACACCGCGCCACACAGATACTCGGCGCGTTCCGGAACGCTTGCGTGCACCGTGCACATGGCAGGTCACGATTTGGCACAACCGCAAGCGGCAGAGGCGTCGCTGTCGTGAGCGCCAGCACACCGACACGCCGGCTCCGTCAAACAGTCGAAGGCCGGTCAAGCCCAGCATTCTCAGCACCGGCTCCCCGCCCCGTATCTGACTACCTAGTTGCCAGATGCAGGGCGCGCTGGCCGCGTTCTCTCCGATCCTTGTATTATCAAGCTCAGAGAGGCCGCCATGCGCAAACAGGGAGTTCCGCTATGAGTGCGATCCACTCCAAGAGTACATTCTTGTACGGACAGATCAGGAGGGCCCTGCAGTCGGGACGTTACCTGCCTGGGCAGCGGATTGATCCGACGTCCATCGCCGCAGAGTTCAATACCAGCCCCACGCCGGTTCGATTCGCCCTATACCGCCTGGTCGGTGAGGGGCTGGTCGCCGATCATGCGCGCAGCGGGCTGCACGTCCCATTGCCCACCGAGGTCGCGATGCGCGACCTCTACGACTGGATGCAGCGCCTGCTGCTGATGGCATGCGACATCGGCGTCTCCCCGGTGGCGCGCAAGACCGGGGAACTAAACCTTGCCTCCGCCGACGATCTGGTGAAGCTGACATGGCAGCTGTTCGACGCCATCGCCAGTGCGACAGCCCACCGGTCCCTGCACCAGGCCGTAAAGCAGACCAACGATCGGCTGGCACCAATACGGTGGGCCAAACAAGGACTGCTTGAACACGCTTTCGAGGAGCTCTCGGAGCTTGTCCAGCATTGGCATAGGCGCCACATCCCCGCCTTGAAATCGGCCCTGCACGACTACCACGAACGGCGCAAGCGACTTGTCCCGTGCATCGTGGCCACGCTGAACGAACGCAACGCATCCCTCCACTAGCCTTCGCGGGGTTCTACTCCGCCAAGGCCGAGCAACCAGAAGAGCGTGTGTTCCCCGGACGCACTGCCGACGCGGGCATCGGACCTTATCTGGCGTTCCAAGACGGCCATCACGCCCCATCATAATCATCAAGTTACAACGCAATAATCATTTGAAAATCAAAACACCCGCCTCCTACGCTGCGCACGTCATGGGATCGCCATGACGCAAACGAAGGAGACACAAATGAACGCGAACGAGAACGCACGCGCCAACGCGCCGGAAGACGTCATCGTGCTGGGCATGGCCAGCGTGGAAACGAAGGGCGCTGACGTCGGCTTCGAGCCGGTCGGCCAAATTCCCGGGCCGGGCATTTCGGCCGAGTGAGCGGAAGGAGAAAAGAGGCGCACCGCAAGGTGCGCCTCTCGTGTAAAGGAGAGCACGATGTCCTACCAGTTGCGCCCTGACCTGTCTTACTGTCGGGTGGACGGCCGCCTCATCTTCCTCGACATCCGCAACGATCGATACTTCAGACTATCGGATGCGATGGAACGGACCTTCACCATGCACTTGTGCGGTAGCGGGCGCCCGGAGGCCGACATCGGCGGACTGATCGAGCTCGGCTTGCTCGTTGAGAGTCGACCCAACCTGGAGCCGGCGCCCTCACCAGCCATCGAGAGCCCGAGCCACAGTGCTTTGGAGAGCCCACCGTCGGCGGAACCGATTCGCATGAGCCCCCTGCTCGACGTATTCGGCATCGTCTGCATGACGCAAGTGCATTTGAAGACATGCAGCATGAAATGGACTCTTTCCACGTTGGCCGCCTACCGTCAACGCAAAGCACCCCAAACCGAACCCGAATCTGGTAAGGCGCGCGAGCGCCGTCTATCCCGCACTGCCGCCGCGTTCCTTCGTGCGCGTCCGTACGTTCCCATCGACACCTGCTGTCTGATTGATTCGATCTCTCTGGTCAGATTCCTGGCCAAGCGCGGCATGGCCGCCAACCTCGTCTTTGGCGTCACCGGCTCACCCTTCTCCGCACACTGCTGGGTACAGGTCGGCCCGTTGGTATTGAACGACACGCTCGGCAATACTCATGCCCACACCCCGATTAGGGTCGTGTGATGGGCGTGGGCTACCTCGCACTGACCAGCGGAGACGGCGGTTGGAGCGCTCCTTCCCTCGCCAACATGGAGGCGAAGCTTCGTGACCTAGGCCTGCGTCCATGCATGGCTTTACTCTCCGCCCAACTGTTCGTGACACAGGCAACGCCCGTCCTGTCGCTGCCAGGAGTGGGAACCATCCTGGGAAACCTGTTCTTTCGGGATGGATTGCCGGTCACCGATGCCGATCGGTTTCCCCACTTCACCGGCCATGCGCAGGCCCGCAAGTACATCGTCGAAAACTGCTGGGGGCCGTATTTGCTGTTCCAGCCGGACATCGAGACCGGCGGATTCACCGTCCTGCGCGATCCATCGCCATCTGGCGACATTCCGTGCCTCTATTCGATACGCTCCGGCACCGGATTCATCACCTCCGACATCTACGTGCCGGTACGCCTCGGTCTCTACCATCGCCGCGTCGACTGGGATGTCGTCTCCCATCGCCTGTTGTATCCACAACTGAAGAGCGCCCGGACGGCATTGTCCGATATCCGCGAGCTCCTTCCAGGTCGCGTCCTCCGCCTGGAAGGAACCCACATGGCGACAGACGAAGCATGGTCTCCCTGGGACTTCGTTGCGCCCGGTTCCCGCCACTGCGATCCCGGCGAAGCGGCCACAGACGTCCGCAATGCCGTCTCGTCCGCTGTACAGGCCCTGGTCAACCAGGACAAGGCAGTCTTGCTGGAGCTTTCAGGCGGCCTTGACTCATCCATCGTGGGTGCATGCACGCGGAACTCCAGCGCACGCGTGGCATGCACCACACTGGTGACCACCGTGCCTGGCGCCGACGAACGTCACTATGCGGCGCAGATCGCACACCAGCTTGACGTCGAACTGCAAACGGCGACGCTTCATCCCGCTGAGGCACGATTCGATTTCCCGCTTCCACCGCAGTGCACGATGCCGAGGGTCGGAACACTTCAGCATGCCGTGGATGAAATCATGCTGGCCGCTGGCGATCGCCATGGTGTCGACAGCTTCTTCTCCGGCGGCGGTGGCGACACGGTGTTCGGCCATCTTGAAACGGCTGCACCGGCCGCCGATGCATTCCGGGAATGCGGAGCGGCGGCGGGTCTTGCTGCCGTCCGAGATCTGGCTACGTTGCATCAGTGCACGTTCTGGAAGGCAGGCCAGCTGACCCTCCGGAAGCTGCGGTTGCCACCTGCAATGTTCCGCGGTCCGGACCGCTGCCTTCTCACGCGGAAGGTAGCGGATACACCTCCAGACCCTCATCCCTGGCATGTCATGCCGACGGATGCATTGCCTGGTGACCGCGAACGGATACGCGGCCTGGCTACCTGCCAGGTGTATCGGGACAGCCTGGTCCGCGGGACGCAACGGACGATGCGCATGCCCCTACTGTCCCAGCCCGTGGTGGAAGCCTGCCTCAGGACGCCCAGTTGGATGTGGATATCAGGAGGCCGGAACCGCGCCGTCGCCAGGGCGGCTTTTGCGGACCTGTTGCCGCCAGACATCCTCAACCGCAGAAGCAAAGGCACCTTCATGGGATACCTGGGCGCCGTATACCGGCGCAACAGGGAGCAGATGCGGCACTACCTGATGAGCGGCCAACTGCAGGCGCACGGGCTGATCGATGCGGACGCGCTCCAACGCCTCATGACAAACGACCTTCCGCCGCGCGGCCATTCCTTCACCCGAATGTTCGACCTGTGCATGGTCGAGAACTGGATACGCCGCCAGTCCTAGCGATCCTTTCCGGACTTGCCATGTCCGAGCGCACCACGCATGCCAGCCTTCATCAATCGCCAATGCGCATACTGCGGGCGCTTGGCCGGGCTCGTATCCTCGTTCCCCAGCAGCCAGAACCGGAACCAGTCGAGATTGCGCTCATAGACCGCCAGCTTGTGCCTGGGCTGGAATTTCTGGTGCGGCTCGTTCGGAAAGACGTACATGTCCGCCATGCCTTTCCGCATCAAGGGAACGGCGTAATCCAGCGAATGGATGTATTCCTGCTCCGGCAATTGCATCAGCACGGGCGCTTGGATCCTGTCCAGATTGAACACCGGTGAAAACTTCCGCCATCGTTCCGGCGTCTCATCGAGGGCGCCAAGCTGCCATCCCATCCACAGCCGCGAATGGAACGCTTCACCGAAGTTGCTGAGCAACAGGTAGTACAACGGCGACAGACCGAGTGAACTCACCGACGCCGCAGTCAGGATCTGGGAATGCATCGCGGTCCACATGGTGATTTCGGCACCCAGGCTGAGCCCTCCCATGCCGACACGGGCGCGATCTATCTGGCCGGTGGAGGCCAGCAGCGCGACGGCACTCTCGACTGCGGCGCGGCCCTGCTCGTACTGCGCGACGGCATCCTCCCTGTTGGGGGCAAGATTGATGCACAGCGCGGAGATGCCATTCTCCGCAAACGACGCAAAGGGCAGTTCTTCGCCCAGGCCGCCTCGCACGAAACCCTTGCACCAGTAGTAGCTGACAAACAAAGGCGGGAGGTTCCCTCCGGACCGCTTGGCCGGATAGAACTGGCCTGTGAACTCCCGGCCCTCCGCGTCCGTCCAGCGCAGCAGCCGCACCCGCGTCTCCGCCATGTCCTTCGTCAGCGCCGGATTCGGATCAAATAGCGTCTGGCGCGCACCCGTTTCGATGTCGATCCGCTCCAGATATGGCGGCCTGTCCGCCTCGGCGATCACGCACGCCAGCAACGTGGCCGATAGGGCGCAATCACTGGGGAGCAGGCGCACGCCTCCGTTCAATAGGCCCCGCGTGCGCACAACCGGCTGCACGTCACCGGTGTTCACGTTCCACCGGTGCATCGACTGTGCGTGGCCCTCCCCCGGGTCGCCCACGGTGAAAAGCACCTCGTCCGTACTGGGCCGCCACTGGATGGCGCTGATCGTCTTGCCCCTGCACGCTTCCGCCTGGCACTTGACCGGCACCCGGGCGCTCCTGCCCGGAAGCATCGACAGCTGGACACCGGGCCTGTCCCGCAGGCCGTTGCGCTCACCGGTACGCATGAGCAGCGCTATGCGTCCACTGGCCGGGTCCTGCGACAGTATCCAGGCGTTGGTCAGGTGCGCCGCGAGATCGGGCGCAGTCAGCGGCGCCGGCGGGATGTCGCGTGGCGCCAGATCGCGTCGCTTGCCGGTGGCAAGATCCACTGCCCTCCAGCGATCCGGCACGTCGGCCAGCAGCGGATGGCGTATGACCTCGTTGTCCCTCAGGCGCTGCGTCGCCAGGCGCCCGTCGACAAAGCCAGAGCGGAACACTCCCTGGCCAAGCGGCACCGTCCGATCGATGCGGATGCCCTGGTCGTACTCGCCCTGTTCCGCGGCGACAACCTCCTCGCGTGTGGCACTCAGGCGGTAGATCAGCTCGCGGCCGTCACTGCTCAGCGAGAACGCACGAACATCCGCAGGTTCACGCGTCATCGGCTCGGCGCCCGAACCATCGGTCGCCGCGCGCCAGACATCAATCCTGCCGTCGAGCAGCGCGCGGTAGTAGATCCAGCGCCCGTCGGGCGACCACACCGCAGGCGCCGGCACCGCAAGCCCGGTCTGTTCCCGCAGCGGAGTGCCGCCATCGGCCACGCGCAGCGGCGGCGCACCATCCATGCCTTGCACGTACCACACCGAGTCGTAGGTGTTGCGCTCCACAGAGGCCTGTTCGATCCGGAAGGCGACGCGCTGGCCATCGTGCGACATCGTGACACCACTGAAATCGGCGACCTCCACCAGCCTGCGCGGAGCGATGGCATCCGCAGGTGCCGCCCCCATCCCTGCAGCCAGTATTGCGACAAACGCCAGGACGGATCGCCTCATGCTGGGCGCCATGCAGGACATCACCCCCTTGATGCCACGCCTGCGGCGTATGCCGGTCCCGCGCGCTATCGGGCCCGCCATCACCAGTGCCTCGAAACGGAGAAATGGAGGAACCGGCCGATCGCCGAATAGTTCGTCGCGTCGTAGGGCGGCACCAGGTAGCGCGTGAGAACCGAGGTGTCGTGCAGGGGCGGCGGCCGATTGAAGACATTCTGTACCGACAGCGCGACTGTCCAGCCACGCAAAGCGTCGCCCTGCCCGTCCGCCGCGTAGCGCACCGTGGCGTCAACAGTCGTGAACGACGCGGTCTTCTGGTCGGCGGCGATGTTCTCCACGCCGTCCTTGTAGTTGGCGAAGGCCGAGGCGGTAAAACCTCCACGGCCCCAGACCGCGCCTAGCCTGCCGACCAGCTTCGGCGGATTGTGGATCGTGCCCGCCAGGTCGAATGCAGTGGTGGATACCTGCTGGGTACTGTGAAGCCAGCTGGACGAACCGCGCAAGGTGAGCCTTCCGGCTCCCACGTCGAATCCATAGGAGCCCGACAGGTCAACGCCGCGGATCCTCTGGCTGACCACATTGGTGTAGTACGCATGGACAAGTGCCACGACGTTGAACGGGTCGTAGGCCACCCCGATGTAGTTCAGGAAGGAGCCGCTGCCAATCGCGGCCGCCTGCTCCTCGACGGTGGGCGCGTAGACAACGAACTCGGCAAAGCCCGGGTTTCGCAGCGCCTGCGAGGTGGGCATGATCGGGGCCACCACCCTGTCCACGTAGTCGATGTCGAACCAGGTCAGCTCCGCCTCCAGCGCGGGGACCGCTGACGGGTGGATGGCCAGGGACGCGCTCCAGGTGCGGGCACGTTCCGGTTTCAGGTCAGGATTGCCGCCATCGGCGAGCAGGACGGTGGCGCCTGGCGGGTAGCCGTCCCCGCCATAGACGGTTGCGTAGTTGAAGGCCGTTGCCCGTTGCCGATAGCGCTGGAACAGCGTGGGTGCCTTGAACGACCGCCCCCAGGACGCCTTCAGCGTGAAGTCGGTGCCGGGGCTATAGACCATACCCAGCTTTGGCGTGAGCACGCTGCCGAAACTGTCATAGGCTTCGTGGCGGGCTGCGGCCGTCAACTCCAGGCGCTGGCCGCTCGCCGCAGGCGACGCTTCCCCAAGCAAGCGCAACCGCAGCTCGGCATAGGCAAAGCGGGTCGCCTCATCGCCCCGGATCGAGACGGCATTTGTCGCCTCGTTGTACTCCAGGAAGTCGCTTTCCCGCCGCCCGACGCCCACCGCAAGCCGCATGTCGCCCGCCGGCAACGCGAACACCGGCCCCTCGACGCCGACCTCGTAGCTACGGCCCTGGTTGCAGTAGCACAACCGCGTTTCCAGCAGCACCGCACCCGTGTCGGCACGCTCGACTGTCTGGACATGATGCAGGCGGTTCTCCGAGCGGGTCGCACCGGCCGACAGCGTCCAGTCATTCGGCAGGTAGACCTCGAGTCCGGGCGATACCAGGGTAGTGGTGGCATCGGGCGCAGCCTGGATGTAGACATTGCTCTGGTTGTCGTAAGCCCCATACGCCTGGCTGCGCTCGGTCCTGACGGCATCCAGGTGCAGCTCGGCGTTGGTGCCTAGCGCCTGATGGAAACTGACCAAGCCGCTTCGCAGATCGCTGCCCGGGTAGAGCGTGTAGGGATCCCGCAGGAAACGGGTATACGTTCGCTGGCGCGCATAAATCGGGTCAGCGGAAACGTCCTTGTAGGTAACAGTCAATCCACCGCTGGACCAGCGGTGCCCCGCCGTCGCTGCATATTCCCGCGTGGTCAGTCCCCCGTCGGACGCCGTGCCGTAACCGGCGCCCAGGGTGAGTCCCTCGAAGTCGCGCTTGAGGATCACGTTGCCCACGCCCCCCACGGCGTCGGAGCCGTAAATGGCCGAGGCGCCATCGGCAACGATTTCGATGCGTTCCACCGCCTCGACTGGAATGGCACTGATGTCGACGGCCTGGGAGATGCCGTCATAGGCCATGCGACGTCCGTTGAGCAGCGTCAGCGTCGCATCCGCCCCCAATCCCCGCAGGTTCAGCGCCGACCCGCCGCTGAGGTTCGTGTTCTGCGCACCGGCCCCGGAGATCGTGAAGGGGATGACGCCGGGATTCTGCCCCCCGGAAAAGTTCTGCGGCACGCTGCGGATGACCTCGCCCAGGTCCGCGAAGCCTTCCTCCTGGATCCGTTCGCTGCCAATGGTAATGACCGGCGATGGCGTGGTCCCGCCACGGATGCGCGTGCCGGTGACGGTTATCGACTCCAGGTTCGTTGCTGCTGGTTCCGGTCCTGGCGCCGGCAGCGGCCTGTCGGCAGTGCTTGAATCCGCGTAGGTCACCGGCGGGTCGATGTTGGCGCCCACCTCTTCCGTCACCTGCGCCGCGGCGCCGCACAGCGGCAGCAACGCCGCCGCGGCGGCGGAAAGAGCGCTGCACGCAAACGTCAGCCTGATGCCACACCATCGGTTCTGCCGTATTCCCATTCCATCGCCCCCGTCTGCGGCGCGGCAAGATTGCCGTGCGCCTCCCTAACGAGAATTGATGTCAAGCAAACAGAACCCCCTACCCGTTCCGATGTCGGGAGAAGAGTTGAACTACGATAGGCTGTAGGAATGGCTCCGTGGACCGAGGTCGCACCTAGACAATCAACTAGCCCCGATGTCTCTACACAGTTGAGAATGCCCCGATAGCGTATGCGCCGACGAAGAGCAGCAACAAGACCACCACCAACCACGCGCAGCGCCGCCACCGACGCGAACGCTGCAGTGCCTCAAGGTCCCGCTCGGTGATCGCCTGCAACTCGGGATCGTCCAGCACACCCGTGGCGTGCTCTTCCAATTGCAGCAAGCGCTGGTACGCCATAAAGTGCCGTGGATCCGCTGCCAGCCATTCTTCGCGCTCCCGGCGCTGGACCGGCGTCTCCTCACGGCTCCGGGCCAGATACTCAGCTGCCCGCGCGGCGATGCGTTCGGACTCGTGGCTCATGACTGATTGACGCCCATGGGTAGGCCCCGCTCACTTGGGTGAACGATGCTACCAGCATTTTCCGCAAAGGCGCCCGACAGACTTGCCGACACGGTTACGCGGGCCAATCCGCTACTCGTCCCGGTCCCCCACGGCGGCACGGCAGGCCAGCAAGGCTCGGCTGATGTGCTTCTCCACCATCTTCACCGAAATCCCCATCTTCGCGGCCACTTGCGGATAGGTCAGTCCGTCGAAGCGGCTGAGCTTGAACGCCAAACGGCACTTGGGCGGAAGCTCGAGAAGGGTGCGCTTGAGCAGCAGATCGAGCGATAGCCGCGCGTTAGCGATCTCCTCTACTGGCGACTCATCCGCGCACAGCGGCCCTGCGCTGCTCAGCGGCACGTGACGGGCAGCGTGCCGCCGATAGCCAGACCGCTGCAGTTCGAGCACTAGATTGTGAGCGATGCGATACATCAACAGCGCGTGATTCTCGATATTGGGTGCATCGCGATACACCATCATGCGTGAGAAGGTTTCTTGGGCAAGATCAGCAGCGGTCTCCGCATCGCGGGTACGTCGTCGCAAGTAGCTAAGCAACTCGTCCCGCGAACGGATCATGGCCTCGTCAAACTGCGTACGGCGCCGCACCGTCTCTTCGACAGAGCTTGGATCGTGCGGTGCTAAAAATCGGTCGTATCGGCTCATACTCGCTGCGGCTCCGATGGCACACCACGCGCGCGCCGCCACGAGCACCCAGCCGCTCGCTGAGCGACACGGCCAGCATTCATGGCATCTGGTCTTTCGCAATTGCGCGCTGGCATGCTGGAACGGCAACCATTCACAGAGAGGAAGGTTCTGGACTGGCGCCCTACGCATCAGCGACGACGAAACAGCCCCTACCTATGAATGATGACGCTCAACAAATCCCCCCTACCTCTGAACCGCTCGGCGTACGCAACGCGGCTCGGGTGAGGTCGCCGCAAGCAGAGGAACACAGGGCTGGACCAGCGCGTCGTTGGAGGCGATCACTTGATGGCCTTGCTTGGCAGAGAGCCATGACCGTGCATATCCAACACAACGCACTGGCCCTCCAGATCGCGGCAGAGATGGAAAGCAGAAACCAGACAAGCCAACAGGTAGGGAATCATCATGGCCGTATCCTAGATATTGGGTTGGACCCACCCCGACGCTAGTCGGAGGCGGCGGACGGTGCGGGTTGGCGTACCGGATCTAGGAAGCGGCGGCCCGAAGGCCCCACGCACCGCCCGCCATAGAACTGACCAGCGAAGCCCTGGCCAACGCCGGGCAACAAAAAAAGCGCCGGCATCATGGTCGATGGGCGCTCTGTGCGCCTAGATACTCGGGACGCCAATCCCGGACGCCAGTGTTATGGCGACGCTCAGACGGTAAGCCACTTGAGGACGTTTGGCAACAGCCAAGATCGGCACATACGAGAGGAGCGCCATGCAACCCCAACAATGGCCAAATCACGTGACTGGACGGCGAAGATGTAGCGAGTGTGTTCTGCCCAGCACTCGTCGGCTCAATAGCTCTGAAACAAGCCCGACTTAAGCGTCAAATCGGATACTCGCGACATCTGAACCAGAATTTTCTACAGGACGTCGTGCAAGTCCTTCCCGAGTTCAATGGCGACTCCTACTAGGCACGCTATGAGGTGCTTTGTCGCAAGCTCATCAAAGAAGGGCTCCACACTCAGGCAACAATCACTGCCTCATCGCGCGCGGCCCGTGTAGGAGGGGACCGCCGTCGCACCGGCAATGACCACCTTGTTGGTGGTGCCAGCCGCATTGTCGGCGCGGTACCACTGGTACAGGTGCGTACCGGCCGCATCGCCGTCGGCGTCGGCATAGCCCACATTGCCGGTCAGCACCGAGCCTGTCGTCAACGTACCGGTGATCGTCGGCGCCGTGCCCAGCAGCGGTTCCTGTCGCGTCGCCTGCCACGACCCCACCCGCTCGTTGGGCATGCCCGTGAGCGACTTCACCTTAACGACCGTGAACCAGAGCTTGCGGTTGCTGCCCTGATCCTCCGCGCGCAGCACGTAGGTCCGGCTTGTCGCCCCCTCAATCAGAGTTGGCGCGCCACTGACCGGATGGCCAATATGCCACGTGAACTGCGCGCCCACCACGTCCTCGGCATCGCCGTCCGCATCTTCATACTCGTACTGGCCAGTCAGGGTCTGACCCACCTCGTAGACGCCCGTAATGCTCATGCTCCCAGCCTTCACCGTCGGCGCCGTACCCGGCACCGCTGCGCTGACCGGCGTGCCCGTGTCGGGCGTGCCTTCCGCCACCACCGGCGTCACTTCGAACACCAAGTGCTTGTTGCGATCAGCCGCCACGACCGTGTAGGTCTGCGCCGTCGCTCCGCTGATCGGCGTCCGGTTAGTGGCGCCGGCCGCATCGTCGGCACGGTCGCGAGCCCCTGTTGCAGCCAGTCCTGCGATGTTGTTGAGGCAGCTGGCGCGGCGCTGGTTCTCGACGTGGTCAAGCCATAAGTCTCGGCTACGTTCGCTTTGGAGGTCTCCAAGATTTGTGGCGGTGAGGTGCGCAGGCGCCCTGGCGCCCGTCAGATCCATATCGCCCCATGCCCAGTCACGCATGCTGAAGAGAGAAGTGAGAGCGTTGCACCGCGCAGAACGGCCCCCTGCGCGCTTTGCAAGTGCCAATTACAGGTACTCAGGTCGACACCGGTCAGCTCGGCACCATCCAGTTGGACGAAACCTTTCACCTCTTGAAGATTGGTGTGACGGAGGTCGGTGTTCCTGTAGTCGGCCTCACAACGCGAGTAGGCAAGATTAGCGCCTCGCAAGTTGGCGCCAGAGAAATCAACGTTAATATCGAGGTGCGTCTGCACCCCCTGTAATTTTGCTCCGCTCAGGTCGGCGTTCTTGAAGCTGCCCCCCCCAATGTCACAGTCGCGCAAATCCGCCCCCGCGAGGCAGAGCGAACTCAGATCGAGTCCGCGGAGGTCCCTTCTGCGCAAGTCGGCCTGCCTCAGGTCCGCGTTGCACAAGGCCATCGCCAGGAAGCGCGCGGGCACGGCGGGGAAGCTTTTTGAGCGCGGCGCATGGTCCCAGTCGGAAACCATGCTTGCATCATAGGCTTCTGGCCCCAATTGTTCGGACAGTAGCTTGGCGCAGCCGCTGGCAATGGCCAGGTCACGCGGGGTGGCGGCGCTGGCGAGAGCAACGGCCTGTGCACCCACGGCCACCTGGCGGGCAGGCTCCAGGGCGAGGCGTACGGAACGCGCCAGATGCTCCGCGGCGTCCGGCCCGGTAGGTGGGCGCAGCATCGCATCCGGGCCCTCGACGGAAGGATATAACTTCCGCGCCATTTCCCGCCAGGCCAGTAGCTCCACGAGCGCTTGACGCTCGCACGGCGCCAGGTCGTGGGCGTGCGCCATCTCAGCAAGACCGTGTTCGGCCGCCGCCCTTGCCTCGACGGGATCTTGCAGCCCCTCCAAGAGCGCGCCCGCGCCCGCCGGCGTGGCTCCATCGGGGGATCCGACTGCGTTCGACGGCAGCGGGAGTTGGACAGGGCGATTCGTCGGCAGGGAAGTGGCACCGATGGAACTCATGGATCTCGTGCTCTGAGCGGGTTTGCATCATGTTCCGACGCGCCATCCGCCATGGCGACCCCATCACACCGTCGCGTTCGCCGGGAGTTGTCTCGAAACGCAGCTGAACGTTCCGACCATCCATCGGCATCTGGCCGGGCATGGACGCCGCTACCCCATCCGAGATCGGCGCCATGTCGATCAAGCGCTGTGCATGAAGCACAACCTCACCGAGCAGACGTTTTTCCGCTAGCGTAACAAGTTCGGCAGCCTGGACGTGCCCGATGCCCGCCGGCTCGAAGACCTGGGTTCCGAGAACAACCGTCTCAAGCGGCCGCGTCATCGGCGGGATGAAGGAGATCGTCCGAAAAAAATGACAACCCCGTCGGCACGGCGCGACACGCGCGCTGGCTGCGCGATACGGCGATCGGTCCGGCGCTCATCGCGCCGGGAAGCCTGTGGCAGAACGGCTGTGTGGAGAGCCTCAACGGCAAGCTGCGCGACGCGTCGCTCAACCGCGAATGGTTTCGGCAGCCGCACCGAAGCGAAAGCGCTGATCGAGCGCTGGCACCAGCTATACAACGAGCAGCGGCCGCACGGCGGGCACCGCTACAAACCGCCGGCGACCCTCCGCAGGAACTGGACGCAGGCCAATATCAATACCGGACTCACTGCCTGAGTGGCTAGAAATTACGTACGCAGGTCAAGGTACACCTGAGCAGAAAATCACCAGCGGTTGGTCAGCACCGGACCTCCCTGGGCGTCAAAACCTCTACATCCCAATGCGCCGGTGCAATTGTCGGCGCGGCACCACTTTAAATGTGCATACTCGCCGCATCACCGTCCGCGTCGACTTGCCCACACCGGTCAGCGCCTGACCCACCGTGTGGGTAATCACTGCCAGGAAAGAGCTGCCACGCCCTTCCTGGCATAGGTGGATCACAACACCAGCTTTATGGAACCACTGAATCCCAGCTGTCCAATGCTAAGCCTCTCGGCGGTCATTTCGACCCTCCAAGTACCCGCAGGATACATGGACAAATCCAAGCCAGTGGACACATTCCTGCACCCGCCCGATTCGGAAGGGCCCCTGCACCTCTGCCGAAATACCCGCGTCCCATTCGGAGCGTACAAGTTCATCCAGACCTCGGCGTCTGTGTTTGTGCCGTTGGCGGCTGCATGAATGTCCATCTCAAGCCGCGCGCTTGGCGATCCACTGATGGGCGCATTGGCGGTGTATGTCATGGGAGCCCTGGTTAGGGCGTTGAAGGGAGTCATGACTATAGGACTCTCGACAAATGTAACCACCGTCGGCGTCGGGGCCTGGATCGTACCGCTCGCCGGCCAGACGGGTGGATTGACGTGCACGCCGGTATTGGGTGAGCCCGTTGCCGACTTGGGTTGCACATGGCCGCCCAATTTGTGGCCGACGTCCGCCGATTGGAGGACATAGGTCCGGGTGGTGCTCAGGCCATCGCACGTCATGTCTACACGGCACCAGACGAACTCCGTCCCGCCTTCTGCATCACCGTCAGCGTCGCTGTACGTGTACTCCATCGTCACCGTCGAGCCCACTATCGGCTGGCCCGTGATGCGCACATTGCTGGCGACCGGCGCCCGACCAGCCACCAGACCCTCTCGCCGTACCTGTGGAGGCACTAGGTGCCATCAAAATACAACCGGAAATCAGCAATCCGAAAGTTGAAGGCATCGGTCAATTTCAATTTCCACGTGCCGCTTGCGGGCTCGCTGGATACATCGATATTTCGGGAGATATGAGTACCGTGGGGACTATTCATTCTGACCGAGCCGGCGGGATAGCTCCGACCACTGGGGCCTATCAGATGGACCTGAGCCTCCGCCGAAGAAGTTGATGATGATGCCACATAACTGTAAACCCGGAGGTTAGAGGGCGCGTTTCCTCCACGTCCTGCGATTGTAATATGCAACTCTCCGTGATTACCTATACCCTCGGGGTTCCGATATGGGATCTCTTCACTGCTTGTGAAGCGAACCAAGCTGCCGGTGTTCGGAACTCCTGTCGACGACTTTGGCGTCACCTCGACCTGCAGCCGAGAGCCTTCATCAGCGCTCTGAACGGCATAACTCCTCTGATTGCCGATTCCGCAAACTGTGCTCACTCCGACACGACACCAGTTGTACACGGTGCCTCCTTCCAGGTCACCGTCACTGTCTGAGTATTCGTAGGCAACCTGAACTCCATAACCCGAAACCTCTGGACCAGTGATCCTAACATTACTGGCCACTGGCGCTCCCGAGGGCACCGCGCTCGCGGTCACCTTGCCGGTCGGTGCACCCGTGTTGGGCGTGCCCGTGGCCGAGACCGGCGTCACTTCGAACACCAGGTACTTGTCCTGGTCGGCCGCCACGATCGTATAGGTCGCCGCCGTTGCACCGGCAATGACCACCTTGTTGGTGGTGCCAGCCGCATTGTCGGCGCGGTACCACTTGTACAGGTGCGTGCCGGCCGCATCGCCGTCGGCGTCGGCATAGCCCACATTGCCGGTCAGCACCGAGCCCACCGTCATCGTGCCGGTGATCGTCGGGGTCGCCGTCGGCGCCGTACCCAGGACGGTTACGGAGAAGGTCACCTCAATCAGGTGCGAGACGTAGTTGGATCTCTCCCGTGCCTGGACAGTGAAACTGCCGGTGTAGGTGCCCTCAGGCAAGCCGGTGTTGTCGGACGGTTGGTATTCGATCTTGAAGCGGCCTGGTCGCGTCCCGCCACCGCAACCAAGTCCCCAGTTCATCACCAAGTCGCCGCAATCACCAGTTCTTGCGGCTCGCAACACAACCGATTGACCGCCGGTGTCCACTGTCAACCTTGTGTGACCATAAGACGTACCTGTGGTCAGACCGGTGGGCCCACCGGACACGTTGGCCTGGCCGATCACCAGATAGCCAGTGTGGTTCGGCTCCAACGCACCGGGCATGGTGCTCGTCCAGGCGGTGGCCGCCGAGCCGTTGGCGCCGGAGGTGGTTAGCGCCAGCGGTACCACCGGCGCGGTGACCGTCGCCGTGTCCGCACGGCTTTCCGCACCTTCCGCGACGCCCGTCAGCGCCCGCGGCACCACGCCCAAGCTCAGCACCTTGCCGTAATCGGCCGAGGTCACCGCGAAGGTCGTGTTCGTCGCACCGTTAATCGCAGTCCCATTTCGGTACCACTGGTAGGTGTGCGTGCCTTCCGCATCGCCGTCGGCGTCGGCGTAGCCCGTACTGCCGGTCAGCGTCTGGCCCACCATTGCCGTGCCGCTGATCGTCGGCGTCGCAGTTGGCGCAGCGTTCACCGCACTCGCGGTCACCTTGCTGGTCGGCGCACCCGTGTTCGGGGTGCCCGTGACCGCGACCGGCGTCACTTCGAACACCAGGAACTTGCCCTGGTCGGCCGTCACGAGCGTGTAGGTCGCCGCCGTCGCACCGGCAATGACCACCCTGTTGGTGGTGCCGGCCGCATCGTCGGCGCGGTACCACTGGTACAGGTGCGTGCCCTCGGCATCGCCGTCGGCGTCGCTATAGCCCACGCTGCCGGTCAGTACCGAGCCCACCGTCAACGTACCGGTGATCGTCGGGGTCGCCGTCGGCGCCGTATTGACGGCGACCGCAATCGTGGTGGTGGCCGAGCCGCTGGCCGGGTCGGTGGTAGCCGAGTCGGTGCTGGCCGTGACTTCCACTATCAGATCCTGGCCGGCGTCCTCGGCCGTGGTCGTATAGCGCTGTTCGTTGCCTACCTGCGTCGCTCCACGGCGCCAGAGGTAGTCCACCTTGATGATCGGGTCCTGGTCGGGATCCACCACAACGGTTTCGGCTTTCACTACATGGCCCACAGAGGGAGCCTGTGCCGGAACGGTCTCATTGACGATGCCCGTGATGGTAATCGTGGGCACGCGCCCGCGCACCGGATCCGTCTGCGTCGCCACCACCGCCCGGGTCTGGACCTGCGCCTGCGCCTGCGGCACCCCGCCGGCCATCAGCCCCCCCCCGAGCATCACGGCGACGAAAGCCGCCTGCAAAGCAATCAGAAAAGGCGAGGAGGAGTGCGTTCGGCTCATACGGTAGACAACCTGGAATACAAGAAAAAAGAACATGCCGCGCTACGACGATGGGCCGCACACACGACGCGTTTTGTAAGGGATGCCCCAATTGCGGGCTTGTCAGGACAGGCTTGGATGGTTTTTTCGCCCACCTGGTTTTTACGGGTGGAAGCCGCGCTCCGGCCCCGCCGGCCACGCCCCTTCCGGTGCAGAAAAGGGGTGCGCAGTCATCCTGCGCACCCCTTCCGCGTTCGCGTCAGCCTTTAATCACGGGTTGCGCGCTACGACCTGGATCTTGCGCTTCTGCTCATCGCGCTTGACCACGTAGGTCCCATTGGTCGCGCCCGCGATATCCACGTAGTTACCCGAGCCGACCGCGTCTTCGATCTGCCACTGGTAATCCACCGCCGCGCAGGTCGTCATACAAGCCGGCACGGCCGTCAGCGTGCTGTCGACGATGGCGCTGCCGGTGATGGTGATCGACACCAGGTTGTCGGTCCCCGGCACCGTGACCACACCGTCGCCTTCTCCTGGGCTGACCGCGCTGGAGGCCGTCCGCACGCCCACATAGGGGTCGGTGGTGGCGCTATCGGTCGTCGGAACGAGGGTGAAGCCGATGCCCTTGCCGGCATCCGCGGCGCGAATCTGGTAGGTCATGCCGGTGGCACCGGCGATATCGACACCGTCGGCCTGCCACTGAATGGTCGCCTCGGTCGCGGCGACATCGGCCGGATCCAGATCCGGATCGGTCTGAACATAGGTGGCGGTCAAGGTGTCGCCGACGACCAGATCGCCGCTTTGGCCCGTGGCGGAGAAAGTGATGTCTGCCGATGCCAGGACCGGGGCACGGCCGGTCACGGCGCCGGTCGGCCCCGAGTTGACGATGGCCTGCGGGTTGATGGTCTGGGCTTGGGCCAGACTGGCCACGCTCAGCAGGGCGAGCATTAACGCGGTGCGGGCCAGCGGCCGGCGGTGGGTATTACGCTTCATGGTGGAACTCCTTCAGCGATGAGTGAGCAAGGACCCCAGGCCCTCCCTCTCAGGAAAGGCCTACGGTGGGGTTAAGGGGTGGGGGTGGGGGCGGCGTTGACGGCGACCCGGATCTTGCGGCGCTGCACCTCGCGCTCGACCACATAGGTCGAGCCGGTGGCCCCGGGGATAGCCACGTAGGCACCCGATCCCGGGGCACTTTCCACCTGCCAGGCATAGTTCAAGCTGGTCGGGCAGGCTGCGGCACCGATGGCATTGGTGCAGGTCACCTTCGCCAACAGGACGTCCGCCACGACGGGCCGCCCGTTCAGTTCGCCATCACCGAGATAGACCAGCACAGCGCTGGGAACGGCCGTCAGGTCGGGCGCGCCCGGGTCGTTCGGGTCCAGTGGGTCGGTGCCGTTGTCGACCTCCTCACCATCGGTGTGGCCGTCGCCATCGGTGTCCGGGTTCTCCGGGTCGGTGCCGAGGGCCCCTTCCTGGCGGTCGCTCAGCCCATCCTCGTCGGTGTCCGCGTCGATGACTTCAATCTGGAAACGTTGCTCGGCCCGGCCGCCGCGGCCGTCGACCGCCTTCACGACGACTTCAAACACATAGTCGCCATCGGCCGACGGCGCCAACGTGCCATCGGTGGCCGACGGCAGCGTGCTGCCGTCCAGGGTGAGCTCGTAGCCGCTCAAGGTGAACGCACCGGCGTCGGCGCCGGCAAGCGCAAAGCTGACCGGCGGCGCACCGCCGGTCACCCGCAGCAGGAAGTCAAACAGCTCGTCCTCACGAATACGGGCCCGTACCAGTGCCTCGCCCTCGAAGGCCAGCGGCAGGTACTTCTCGCGCGTTTCCATGATGATGCGGTTTTCGCGCTCCACCGGGGCCAAGGCGCGGACGCTCACGTCATTGCGCTGGCGATTGCCGCTGGCACGTAACTGTTCGGCCATCGGCACACCAAACTGATAGGTGAAATTCACGCTGGCCCGGGTGTCGCGCTGGCCGCCCAGGGCTTTCTCGTGCTCCACGCTGAAGCCCACCAGCGGCACCGGCTTGTAGCCCACCCGGGCCGACACCACGGTCGGGTTGCGCAGGCCTTCGCCCCCTTGACCAAACACGTCCACCGAATCGCCCTTCCACACCGCTCCCTTGACCTGCAGGTCCAGGCCCGGCAGGGACAGCGGCGTATACGTCAGGCCCGCGTCAAAGCCACTGGCCGGACGCTCTTCCAACCCCTCATCGGTGGGCGAGGTAAACCACTCATCCGACAGCGGCGCATAGGCATTGACGAAGCCGCGCGTGGTGGCCGTGGACGCTTCAGCGCCTACGCCCAGACGCTGCGCGCCGGTCTTGAAGTCACGGTCGTAAAACACGTTGCCGCCCAAAAAGGCGGTCTTTTCCGGGTTCAGCCAGCGATAGACCAGGCCGACATTCAATGTCGGGCGGTCGAATTCGTTATGCGCACCCAGCTGGCCCAACAGGTGATGGCCCGCACCATGGCCCATCAGCGAACCCATGGCGAGCAGGTCGTAATCCAACTTCCCGGCCAGGTTGTCGTAGGTGATGCCGCCCTGCAGTGTGCTCAAAAAAGGCAGCCCACTGCCCCGGGCCGCTTTCAGGCCCTCGCTCAAGCCGGCATTGGTCGCCTGCCGAACCAGTTGGTCGGCCGCCAGACCGGGGTCGAACCCAGGCCCGCCCACCGCATCGGATCGCTGGGTCGAGGCCACGGCGCTCAACGCCTGCTGTAGCAGCGCCAATTCGTCCCACGAGGTCCGTGCCTCGGCGCGCTCCTCCCCGCCCAACTCCGGCAACGCCGCCTGGACGGCGGCCAGTTGCCCCCACGAGGAAGCCTCCGGGGCCTCCGCGGCACTTTCCGCGCCGATGGAAGGGGCCATCAAGCCCAGCATCAGCGCGCAGGCGACCGCCTGGGCCAGACGACGGCGAGCTTTCACGTGCAAGACGGGGGGCTGCGAAATCGAGTGGGCGGTACGGATGACCATGTGCGGGCGCCTCTAGGGCAACGGGTTGACGCGCACAGTTTGGGCAGACGCACTCACGCCAGGAACGCGAAAAGCTCCCGGAAGAACCAGGGAAATATCATGCTTTTGCTACGAAATTTCCTATCCAGCACTAGGCCGAGCCATCAAGAACACCCCGCCCAACGGCTCTCCCCCGATAGGGCCGCGGAAAATTCCGATCGTTCCGCCACGCGATGGCGGAGCACTCGCCGCCCATGACCGAATCTTCCCCAGGATCTGCACGCCACCTGACGCGCGGGAGCCGCGCGAACCGGCAGGAATCGGGACGATGTGCCCACCGATCCGCAGGCACCGGCCTCAGGACCCTACCCTTCGGTAGAAGCAAATCAAACCTCACGCTTCCTAAACCGGCGGTGGTTAAGCCAGTCCGACCAGCGCACTTAACTTGGATAGATGCCAGTGAGCAACGATGCCAATGTCGGCGCCGCACTTTGTCAACTGACGGCCGCTACCAAAGGCCACCACAAACTGCGGCTAGATGGTTAGGTCTGATCGCCGCTTGGCTGTTCAGGCTCTCAATACGAAGCTTTTTACGGCTGTGTCAGGCGCCATTACGCCTTATGTCTTGACTTTCCCTACCTTAATAGCCGAAAGCTCGGAACCATTATGCCCCCACGTAATCGGTGGTCACGCTCGCCCTGGCGCACGAAGTTGCGCAGCGTCTGCGCTGTACACCCGATCTTGGCCATGATCGATTCGATCGCGGCCCACCGCGACGCGTGCTTGCCTTGATGCTCCAGCTCCAGTCGTACCGCACGCTCCCGCACTTCCGGCGAATACTTGTTCGACTTCCTCATGACTCCATGGACTTCCTGACCAGGCCCATCGATCATGACGCGCTTTTCGGCAGTCACTACCGCTATCGAACGCCGCGCCGAACGCCGCGGGGAGCACATGAGGCATTGTATCCGGCGCCACTTCGCCTCGCTTACGCCGGGTGAACGCTCGATCTTCAAACAGGTCCTCGCGTGCCGTTTGAACAAGCAGATCGCGATTTCCTCCATAGTTGCGAAAGAACGGAAAAAGCTCATCACGCGCGCACGTGATGGAAAAATTGAACGTGCATCCGGTTGCACAACTGGTGTGCTTGGCCGCGCAACTCGAACTCGATGCGGCATCCCCATTTCGGATCTTCGGCTGTAGTGAGAAAAACAGCCGCAGGATCTACGGCTCGGCCTTGATCGGCGACCCCGTGCCCGGCGGCAATGGCTGAGCTCAGCATTTAGGCGTTTTCTACTCAACAACCGTTCTGTTTCTGCCACGACGCCACATGCCCCGACCACGCACGCTCCAAGTTTCCTCTCATCAGGACCTGCTCGAGGACATTCCTCAGGCCACGGGCAGTGAAGGGCTCGATGTAGATCAATTTTCCGGTCTTGGTATGCAGCACGTCGCGGTAGAGGTCATCGGCAACGTTTTGAAGATACGGAAGCGCCCCGCACGCCGGCACATCGCTCCTAGTTGCAGAACTATGTGTGAACGTTCTATCTATCCGGCATCTGTAAGAACAGGACACATGGTTGGTGTGCGCGGAAGCGTGGTTGAAACTTCAGGCTGAAGCAAACTGACGGCGCATCAACATCCGCATCAACAGCTATATCGGGCCAATACTTCGGCCAACTCGAACGGGTAGAAGTACTCGCTCTTGCCACTGGCTTGTGTGCCCTAGTCGGCAGTCCTTGATCCCAATGCCTAAGCGCACCAGCCAGACCAATGATCTCTCGACGATCATCTGTCCAGTACGCCAGGCTTGCCCGCCGTACGGCTAACGGAGGCCTCCCAAAACCGACAGATGTCCGGGTGAACCCGCCGGGACTGGATTGGGCTCACTGCGCAGCGTCGAAATGCGACTATTCGCGCGAATTTATGGGCTATTTCTTGTGGTCCTGCGGGCGGAAAACGCCGAATCTTCTGATTCCTTCTTGCGTCCAGGTCGTCGGACATGACCCCGCTATTTACCCCCTCTGCACACGTGGCCCGATCGGGCTGGATGCGATTGCCTGCAAACACCTACCTGAGTGCTATCGCATGCCTGTGAACGCACTGTCGCCTTCACGACCTCGCGACAACGTGTGCATGCTTAAGGCGCAGCGCCAGGTGGTGCCGTTGTCGGTTCGCGCTATTGCATTGGCATTGATGATGACCGCAGTCGGAGTAATAGCCGAAGAGGCATGGGTAACGTGGCGCGGAGTACCGCCGGCGCACGCCGGTATGCTCGGCAGTGGCGGCCCGTTAATACGCGAAGGCGTCGCCGCCGCCGGCCCCGGCGAGGCGCGCCTGATCCGTTCCCTCACCTTGCCCCAGCCCAAGTTATGCCCGGTGGAGAAAGCGCTGGTGAGCTCGACCTTCGGCCGCCGCAAAGATCCGCTCGGTCGGGGTTGGGCATTCCACGGCGGCATAGATTTCGCCGGTCGCATAGGCGCCCCGGTGCGGGCGGCCGCGGCGGGCGTGATCATCCAGGCCGATTACCGGCGCGACTACGGCAATGTGATTCGCATCGCCCACGGCGATGGTTCGGTCACGCTCTACGCGCACAACCAGAAACTGCTGGTGCGTGAAGGTGAACGGGTCGCGGCCAGTCAACAGATCGCCTCGCTCGGCTCCACCGGCCGCTCCACCGGACCGCACTTGCATTTCGAGGTCCATCTGCACGGGCGTCGCGTAGACCCCAATCCGTACCTGACTATGGCATTGCCGGACAGGATCAACCATCGCCCGCTGCCTGCAACTCCCCCCTGCGCTGTGCGCAGTGGCCTGGAATAATTTTCAGTCGGCGTACTAGCCATGTGGCACCTGGGTGCCGGATAGGAAATTTCGTAGCAGCGGCCCTCGGCAGCTACTTAAGCGCCACCGCATCTGCACGCCCTCCGTGCGGGTGAGGCAGCCATGCAGCTGCAGGCATAGATCCAGGTGCACGGCCTAATGGCACTCCCCGCTCACCTATGACCTGCGTTTCGTAACATGCTGCGTTAAACGCCGCTCACATGAACGCGGAAGCACAACCGGATAGGCCATGCGTTCCTGCCGGTGGGGCTGAGGTGAGAACTGGCTGTGGCCCAGAAATGGACATCTACCGGCAAACAGGCGGCGATCTTAGTACCAGCGACTGCGAAGGCCAATGATCGCGATCCCCATGCGTGGTTGACCGAATGCTGACCGGGCCGTCCGCACCGGGACGCGATATCGAGACATTGCTAGAATCCAGCCTCATCGCCGGGTCTCCCGCTGCTTCCCAGTGTCCAGAGTGAGGGCTTGCTTTGAGATTGGCCGCCGATCTTAAACCTCTTGCACGGCGGCGCGCTTGCTGCGCTTGATCAGCCAAGCTACACCACACAGATCGCGCATCCCCTTCAGCGCCCGATTCAGGTTGTTGTACTTGGATTCGCCGGCGTTGCGGCGGCGGTGATTGACCGGCACGCTGATCGTCTGCCAGCCGGCACGTTGCATCAGCGCGGGCAGATAACGGTGCATGTGGTCGAAATAGGGCAGATCCAGGAAGGCTTCGCGTTCAAACAGCTTTATGCCGCAGCCGGTGTCAGGTGTGTCATCACGCAGCACTCGCGAGCGAATCACGTTGGCCCAACGCGAGGCCAAACGCTTGCTGCCGCTGTCTTGGCGGTTGATCCGCCAGCCGGCGAACAGTTTGGTGCTGCCGTCGGCACCAATGCGCTTCTGCATTAGCCTGGGAATGTCAGCCGGGTCGTTCTGGCCGTCGCCGTCCAGCGTGACGATCCAAGCGCCGCGCGCAGCCTTGACGCCTGCGCGTATCGCTGTGCTTTGACCACTCTGCGCGTCGTGGTGTATCACGCGCAACTCGGGCACATGCACCTTCAACGCAAGCAGGACCGACAGCGTGTCATCACGCGAATGGTCGTCGACGTAGACGATCTCGAAATCTCCGCCTTCGCTGCGCGTGCGATCACGCAGCGCTGAGGTGATCTCGTGCACTAGCGGTATCACGCTATCGCGTTCATTGAATACTGGCACAACTACGGAAAGCTGCGGAAACAGGTTCACGCGCTTCGGTAATGGGTCATCTGACATGTTGGTCTACTCAACAATTTCCACCCGCTTGACGTCGATCTCCACTGCAATCATGCCCTTATCGACCTCTCCGATTAGACGCAGCTTTGTTGATGCATCGATAGAACGCCCCAGGGATAGGACATCATCATCAATCTCAACTCGCATTGAACCTGTATCATCCTTGAACTCGTAGTCGTCGTGGCTGATCTTTCGTACTAATTTTCCTTCGAGCGTTGCCGGCGTGTCGTCCGCAGCACTGTTGGCTGCAAACACAGTTGTGACCTCGGGGGTAGCACCCGGCCCGAGGTACTGAGCTGGAGCAAGAGCGGGGACACAGCACAATGTGCAGGTGATGAGCATCTGAAACTTCATTGTTGTTACCTCTTGTAGTCCGGAAATCTATGAACTCAGTTCGTCATTCGCAATCGGCGGCCGCCACGCTTGGTACTAAGGTCCAACTGCGGCGGTTGGCATGACCCAGGTGCTGCGTACGCGAGGCGTCGATGCATCCGGTTAGCGCCACGTCCTGCACCAGCAGCCATCGCGTGCGCGGCGACTGCTTCTGCCATGTCAAGCCGCGCCGCATCTGTTCATCGAAATCGACTTTGAAGCCGAACTCTGCCACCTTGCGATCGGCCATTAGCAAGTGTTGCTCGCGCCATGCGACCAGACCAAGTTCCGCCTGCGGGCCGATTCGCCGCCCGACATCTGCCATTAAGCCGCGCGCCGACGAGGAATCGTTGAGCAGCGGCGCGATCACCGTGCCGAATACCACCCACAGCGCGGTGAGCATGGCAAGCATCGCATCGATCGGTCGCCGGCGACCGAACCACAGCAGGCACGCGACGCCAAACGCGCCGACGGCTGCAATGTACGCTGCCAATGCCTGCGCGTCGCCTTTGATCCCGCGCTCGGCGACGACACGGCGCTCGAAGCTAAGATCGCCAAACCACATCGCCAGCCCCCCTAGCAGCAGCGCACTCGCGAACACCCAGGTGAACGCCGACACCGTGGCGCGCACGCCGCGCCGATGCAGCAGACCCGGCAGAAGCGGACCCAGCGCCAGCGCCATCATCGGCAGCGCCGGTAAGATGTACATGTCCCGTTTGCCGCTAGGAATCGTGAAGAACACGATCACGAGCGCCCACCACGCCAGCGGCAGCAAGTACCGTGGATCGCGCCGGAGCAAGCGTCGCCGCCAAGCGACAATCGCCCACGGTAGCGCGAGCACCGTGGGTAACCACATCGTCGCCATTACCTCAAAAAAATAATAAGCAGGCTGCTCGTGGTGCCACGACGCGCCGTAACGTTTGGCGGTCTGCCGAACCAGGATGTCGTCGAGGTAAGCGCGGAACTCCGGATCGGGGCTGCCGAGCGCGGCGAGCAGCATTGGTACCAGCCACACGCCAGCGGCGATCACGAACGCGAGCGGTCCCAACCAGAACTTCGGATCGCTTACGTGCAGCTTTACGTTCCACCCCCGCAGCGACGCGATGCCCGCGGGTACCAGCATCAATAGGCTGAGCACGCCTACGCCTTTGCTGATGACGCCCAGCGCCGCAGCGGCCCAGCCAAGCATCCACATCGGCCAGTTCGGCCCTCGATTACCGGCACTCTGCAGCATGTGGCGCATCAGGCCGTAATTGCCCAACGTAATCCAGAATACTACCAGCGGATCGATCTGCGCCTTCTTGGCCTGCCAGCTGAACTGCAGAGCGAACAGCAATGCGTAACCCGCGTACAGGCCAATACGGCGCGTCCACAGGCGCGAACCCAGGTCGACCACGCACCACAGCGTGCCCAGTGCGGCAACTAGCGACGGCAGCAGGAAGGCGGTGCGCCAGTTGCCGAACACCGTGTACGCGATCGCCTGCAACCACATGAACAACGGCGGTTTGTCCGAATACAACTCGTGACCGCGGCGGGGAAATAGCCAATCGCCACTCTCGATCATTTGCTTCGCAACGAGCGCGAAGCGCGGCTCGTCAGCAGGCCAGGGATCGCGCAGCCCTAGCCCGGCCCCGAGCACTAGCGTAGCGATGATCCAGAAGACTACTGCGCCCGATTGCTCGGGCTGCCTGACCAAATGCATACAACTCCCTGGCACGAGTACGAGTCGAGAAATATCGCAAGACATCGTCGCCGACTGCCGGCGCGCCTCATATATCTGCACGCCGCCAAATCCGCACTTGCGGCGCAAATTCTATTCCGTATTCCAGATAATAAAGCCAAGAAAGAGCCGAGAAACTTCATGCAATCAACAGCGAAGCGTCTATTTTATCGCGGCGCTCGCGCACTTGAATATCAATCCCCTACCCTTGCTGGTATTGCGCCCATTCTCAGCACTCAAGGGTAATGATGCAAATGAAGCTATCTCATGCACTTGCGTTTGCTTTTGCAATGACGACCAGCCCGCTACTTACGTACGCGCAAGAACATTCCCGCTTTGCTTCTACCGCGGGATATATCGGTCAGCAGACCGACGCTGATGCGCCAATCACCATCAACCCATCCGATATCCCGGTCGCGTGCCAAGACCCATATTGCGCTGAGCTGGAGAGTAGTAGCGACGATGGCGGCGCCGCGCTTGGCTTGAGCTGGTACGTCACATCAGCCATTGCAATCGAACTGTGGGGCAGCCAAGGTCACACATCTAACACCGAACTGGACATGGAACGCTCTCCGGATGCGGAGCTCACGAGCTACCGCGCGCGACCTCTTGCCCCGACCGCACAATATCACCTTCGCCTCAGTGATCGCTTTATCCCGTTCATCGGCATTGGTTGGCAGGAGACGGTCACCGGGGTGATGGGGAACGTTGATGTGGCTAAGACGGCAGGCCTGAACTTCCGGGTTCGCTGCAGTCGTCGACCTAGACGCCAATTTTGGTGAGCGCTGGTTCCTCCGCGGTGACGTTCGTACCTGGACGGCGATAGCCGCGTGAGTACAAACCAGCAACCCTCTCAAACTATGGACATGAGCGCATGGACCTATGGGCTGAGTGTCGGCCTGCGCTTCTGATTCTGTTTGCGCTCTTGGCAACGCCGCAGTATTTCGATCTGCATGATGAAGCAGAGTGGATTGTAGACAAAGAGCAAGTAAGAAGAACGAACGGTCCTACGAGCTAGCGCGCCCTGGCGGGCCTAGCGTCAGCGCTGATTGGCAGTTCCACAGCTCAGCCTGTGGACTTTGCCAACAACTGCCGCCCCCAAGTCGCGGCACCGCCACCTCATCGACTAACAACCATGGAAAACACCTCCTTATGAATATCAAAGCTTGCAGCACTTTATCTCTCGCGATTGCCTTCGTTCTGTCAAATGGGCCAATCCTCGCCCAGAACCAATCGCCATTGGCGTGCGATGAATCCTCGACCGAGCCGACCGAAGCGTGCAAGAACGGTGTCAATGCTTCTCCCCATGGTGAGCGCGCCTCCGTCTCGAAGGCATGGTGGATAGGCGGCTTGGTGCTGCTCGGCGCCGCAGCCGGTGGTGGTGGTGGTGGTGGTGGTGGTGGTGGTGGTGGTGGTGGTGGTGGTGGTGGTGGTGGCGGTGGTGGTGGCCCTGGTCCCGGCCAGGGCGGCAGCTACCCCAGCAACAGCATCATGGTCGGCGGCGGTCAACAGGCTCACTGGACTCAGAGTGTGAACACACAGATCACAGGTGACAATGTACGTAACGATGGGACGCTCACGATTGATTTCGGTACGTTAACTGTTCGCGGGGAAGGCGATCTACGCAACAACGGTACGATTTCTTTAGCCACCGGTACAGTGCTATCGGTCGAAGGGGAGAGCGAGATCAATAACTATGGTTCGATGGCGATCAATGGTCGGGTAAACCTCATTGACGACGGCAGTCTGGACAACCACGGTACCCTGACCGCGCAAGATGCGACATTTACGCTGGCTGGGGAAGGAGATATCGAAAACGCTGGCACAATGGTGCTGCAAAACTCCTCGGTGGCGCTGTCGAGCGACACCGAGTTTGATAATGGCGCCGAACGCACGCGCGTTTCGCAGTTGCGTCTGGACGGCAGCCACTTCACCCTGACCGATACCGCCGAGTTCGAGAACTCAGGCAACATCGAAGCGCTCAATCTAAATATGGGCGATACGCTGATTGACATCCGCACCCAGCGGTTACGCGATATTGACGTAATCGAAGCCTTCGACAACTACGGCAAACTGAGTATGGCGTCTGATGCGCGTGTGTTGTCGCTAGTAGCGGAAAGCCACGCCAGTGTCGGCATCAATCGTACCAACGGCCACATCGACAGCAACGCCAGCGGTCAAGCCATCATTCATGCCGAAGGCCAGCATGCCACATTCGTCAACCAGGGCACACTGACCGTCACCGGTGACAACGCTGTCGCCATGAGCGGTGCGCGAGGCGCCACGCTTATCAATGACGGTATCATCAACCTAGGCAGCGCCGGAGACGTCAACGGCGACGGCATGGTGGCGATGCAGTCCGATGGCAGCGCTGTACTGAACAATCGAGCTGGCGGCGTCATCAATATCGACGCCAGTAACTCGCATGCCTTCAAGGTAACTGGGACTGGCACGGGCCGCATCATCAACAATGGGCAAGTCAATATCAGCGGCGTTGGTAGTGGCTTGTATTTCGATACGACCACCGCTGCGGATAACAGCGGAGGCCCAGACCTAGGTTATCGGGTCCCGCGCGGTGCGATTGTTGGCTACACGATAGGTACCAACATCGATGGCAGCGCAGGCCAAATGATGCTTGCCGATGGCGGCTATATCGCCGATGTTGATGTCGATACAGGCTTCACCCGCGGCACCTCAGCCTCGTCAGTCCTCCTGGACGACGTGTTCGTCGGCGCTCACGGCGGGGAGAACAACATCCGCAGCAAGACTGTGGTCTGGGAGGCTCAGGCGCAACGAGATGAGCATGGCAATGTTGACGTCACGATGACACGCAACAACTACGCTGATCTGGTCGAAGACAGTTTGGGCCAGCTCGCCACCGCCCTAGACCAGGGATACACCAACAACGACGTGTTTCACAGCTTGGAACTTTATAGTGTGGACGAGCTTGAAAGCGCGATGAGGCAGCTATCCGGAGAGCGCTTGACGCTGGGCGCCCAACGCGCCGCGTCAAGCGGGCAGAGCTTCTGGTCCGCACTGGACGCGCAGGGGCGGCGACCTGGGCTATCAGTGCTCGGTTTTACGCCAGGCACGCGCCAGGGGTGGAGCCCGCAGGGTCAGGGTGGAGCAATGAGTCTGGTGACGCCGCGCCACAACGGCAGTACCGATGTCCGCTTCGGCGTCATGAGCGATTCGCATTCGACCAACAGCAATGCTGTTGGCGACAGCCTGCGCTCGAACTACCTGGGCATGGGTTGGACTCGCAGTATAGGTAGCCTGCAGTTGCGCAGCGCAGTGAGCAACGAGTGGCATATGTTGGAAACTACGCGCGGCATCGGCTACGGCGAAACCAACCGCTTGGCACGCAGTCAGCGCCGGGTTGCTCGCAATGTGCTCAGCGGCACCTTGAGTCGCGATAGGAACAGCGGCAGCCTGCAGTTGCGTCCGCGCGTGGCCACCCACGCTTATCGACACGGCGAGGGTGCGTTCAAGGAAACCGGTGCGGGCAACTTCAATCTGGCCGTGGGTTCGGTAGCCGCCTTCGGCATGAACCTGGAAACCGGCCTGGGTTGGCAATGGTCGTTAAATCCCCGCTGGGGCTTCAGCGGCGATGCCGCGCTAAGCAAGCCATTGGCGCACTCAGGTAATCACCGCAGCGCGCGGCTGGAGGGCGCCGATCAAATGTCGTTCCAATTGCCGGCGCTGCGTCCGGACGGCTTGGACCACGGCCTCCACCTGGGCGTGGACTATCGGCGTCACGCGACGCGCATGAACATCAGGATACAATCACAACGCACGTTCGGCGAGCGTGACGATCAGATCGACTTAGACTTGGTGTTCAGCTTCTAAGGCAAAGAGACGCGCATTGATTGGGATGGATCCCTCCCACCCTGCCACACCAAGGACTCAGATTAGTCGGGGGAGCACGAGGGGGGAGGGAATTCAGGGCATGCATATCACGGCCGTTGCCGCCAATTGCGAAGACATCATTGAGCTAGCTTTCGCCGATGCGCAGGTCGGGCCCGGGTGATCGCAAGCGCTACGATGCTGATGGGAGGCCTGCGGCAGTGCGCACGTGCAGCTGGTTCCAGCGCCAAAACCATACCACCCGGCTAGTTCCGCCTGATACGTGATCGGGCCGTATCGGAACTCGGATTGCGCGCTAGGACTTGGCGTGGACGCGGAAAGTCGCACTCAGCTCGAATCGCACCCAACCGGGACTGCCCTTGAGTGTTGGACAACCCGCGACCGATGGGGCTCTGGCATGCATCGGACGCGCGGCGACGAAGACGCTTCACCTACTGTCGCCCCATTGGCGCATTCGCCTAAGAATTATCACGTTTAAAATGCGCTGTCTGCTGCGAAGACGACGTCGATTTCGTTGGCAATTCCATTCAAAATACGCTCTCTTGTTGCGAGCAGTTTGCTACGAGCTTGCCCTACTTTCCGCAAGTGGACGGATCGGCAACAAACCGACTGAATGCAGCTGAGCCTAATCCCGTACCTTGGCGAGCAAACCTACGCCTTGGGACGTAAGATTGCCGCATACCGTAACGTAATGGCAAACAACGGCATTCCTGACGCCCCAAATTCTGCTGTACTCCGCTGCGGAATCGTACCTGATCCGCTCTATATCCGTCATCCAATGCCACCGCAGAGCAGCCTTTTGCGCATCCGTCAATGGACTCCAGTTTGCATCCGATACGCCATGTCGATTCCATGTCGAGCATGCAGCATCACCATCGCCGCGATCAATTTCGATCGTAGCCAGCAGGGATTGCAACGTAGCTAGTACCACTGAGTCGTGGGGGTTGGCCGCAGTAGTAGCTTCGACTGATGCCGATGCGCGCGTCCAGGTACCTGAAAGCGGCCGTGGCGCGCCTGTGTGCGCTCGACAAGGGGATTTGGCAGCGTTGGTGGCGCTGACAAATGCCTGAGAGATTACCGAGTGATTGATCGTCTCCGCCGACACTGATGATATCTGAGTGACGCTGGTATTTACGATGTTGGGTACATTGAAAATGCTGGGAATGTTCGGCATGGGAGGATCCTTTCCAATCTTCACATCATCATGCCTGAATCGGACGGTCGATCGAATCTGATTATGGGCGCCTGCTGACGTTTCACCTTGCATACTGGACTGCCCGGGCTTGTAAGACACCTTCCCGCCTCACGCCGCGGCCTTTTCAAAGGCCTCGGGACTGATGCCGCCCAGATGGCGGTGGCGGCGAGTTCGATTGTAGAAAACCTCGATGTAGTCGAATACGTCGGCTCGGGCCAAATCCCGAGTGTTATAGACCCGTTTGCGGATGCGTTCTTTCTTCAGGCTACTGAAGAAGGATTCCGCAACGGCATTATCCCAGCAGTTACCGCGTCGACTCATCCTCGGCTGAAGGCCATGAGCGCGGCAGAAGCGTTGCCAGTCATCGCTGCCGTATTGTGAGCCCTGGCCTGAGTGCGCGATCACCGGTTGCTTGGGCTGGCGCCGACACAACGCCATGAGTAGCGCATCCAGCGCCAACTCACGCGCCAAGGTGGGCTTCATCGATCAGCCGATGACTTTGCGCGAATGCAGATCGATGACCACGGCTAGATAGAGCCAATCCTGCCAGGTTCGGATATAGGGGTGAGTAGGCCGGGGGAACTTCACCCCCAGCCCCTCGCAGAACCGGACGAGAGCCTCTCGACTCATCCGCCCCCCCCTCATCCAGCCTTGGGTACATACCCGCGTTCCCAAAGCACGAAAGCCCGAGGTGATGCGGCCGCCAGCCAACCAAGCGCTTGCCGGGCGCGTCGCTTATGACGAGCCAAGGACTTGTACTTGCGTCGTAACCACCGCACCAGATATGCGTTCAGGTGTTTCCACATGGCGTCCATCGCCGAACCGTGGAATGCCCGTAATAGTTCATCCAGCCACGTAGCACCGGATTGAACATGTAGGACAGATCATCAATTTGCCGATCGCACATGAGCTGAAGGCGCCATCCCGAAGCCGCATAGCACGCAGTGCATCGCGACTGACCGCCGGCGAGAAATTCACGTACACCCGACCGTACTTGTCCACTGCCTTGCGGAGGCGGAAGGTATAGCCGAGAAAGGTGAACTGGATTATCGGATAGTCCGCCGGGCGGTTGACGTCCCGGCAATAGACGATCCGGGTCTTCTCGGCATGCAACTCCAATCCACATGCCCGGTACCGTTCGGCGATGCGGCGCAGGGCGTAGTCCGCCTGCGCCAGGCTTTTACAGTGCATGACGCCATCATCCGCATAGTGGCAGAATCGCACGCTGCGCAGATGCTCCGTCACCCAGCGGTCGAAAGCATAGTGCATGAACAGCTTGGCGAGCAGTGGTCTGACGACGCCACCTTGCGATGCGCCGCATGTCCGCTCCACTCGTTGTTCGTCCGCCATCTCCATCGGGGTGGTGAGCCAACGCTCGATGTACAGCAGCACCCATGGATTCGGGCAATGCTTGCGAACCGCCCGCATCAGCAACGCATGATCGATGTTGTCGAACAATCCTTTGACGCACTCGATCACCCAGTCGTAGTCCCAGCACCGCCGCCGCACCACAACCACCGCATCGTGCGCCGATCGCTCGGCGATAACCATACGAGTCGGGGTGAAACCGGGGTTCGAGGATCGGTTCCAAGACACGCTTGACCACGGTGTGCGCCACTCGATCGGCCACGGTGGGCACCCCGAGCATCCGCACACCGCCTGACTTGTTCGGAATCGGTACGCTCATCACCGGCGGTGGGAAATAGCTGCCGGAGCACAGGCGATTCCACAGCACGTACAGATTGTCGCCGAGACGACGTTCAAACCGTTCCATCGATTCCTGATCGACTCCAGCCGATCCTCCATTGGCTTTGACACACTGATGCGCTTCCCAAACCAACACCTTGTGAATCTCGAAAGGCTTCGTCATGCGAACGAACTCCTCCTGCTCGCGCAGTTGGCTCGCTGGCATGACCGGATGACGCGGCTCCCTCGCTCCTTCGCTCCATCGCCATTACAGCGACTTCATCACTACTACGAGCCGCTCCGTCCCCTGGTAGCCCATCGGCCCTGTCGGCCTCGCGAGGCTTGCGCCTTTCCCTTGCCATCGCCACCAAAGGTTCCCGAAGTTCAACGCAAGAGCCTGAACCCAGCTCACGCGGCCTCTATGCCGGACACCGCCTGGCCAATAAACAAGTTTCCGCCAGACTATTCCAGGAGCAACATCACTCCCCGGTTTTGATGTCATCTGAGTGCTTTCGACACTTGAACGGCAGTTCACGGTTGTTCGTCTTCCGGGTTCGTACCTGACGCTTACTGGCGCCTTTTCCGCAACGCTCACGACCGGGGCTTTTGACCCAAGCCGCTTGCAGTGGTTTGCCACCTGCTCCTGTAAGCCGATGGCGAGGGGCCATACCCTCATCTCTCACGCCGCTTCCTGCGGCAAACGGATGTCGGTGACCCAGGCCTTGTCCGGCGCATTAATGGTGAATTGCCGTTGGAGCCGGTTGGGCGCCAGGATGGATGGCCGCCCCACGATCCGTCGCGGCGCCTTGTAGCCCGAAGATCGCGCTGTGCCCAGTCATTGGGAAGGCGACCTGATCACGGGTGCAAACAAGAGCCACATCGCCACGCTTGTCGAACGCCATTCACGTTACGTGATGCTGGTGAAGGTCTTCTATGTTGGATCAATCACCGAACAGATGACTAATGGCACGACGTATGAAGTCGGCAGGACCGCATCAAATCGGAAGTGACGCCTGTACGGACGACAACGTCGCCGTCATACCATCTCTGGATTCACTCGCCAATCCGGGCCAGCACTATGCCTTTGGCAAGGCTCGAACAATTTGGGGCCCTCTACTACGCGAGCATGAGCCGTTCGGGCGACTGGAGTCCCCCTAGCCAGATCGCGCCTGTTGGATGCGACGGCGCTTACATGTCGCTGTCGCCATCCGTGGTGTCTATGCACCCGAAGACAGCACCCCCGCAGGCTTATGTGTTTTAGTAAAGGAACGGAAGTTCCGGAAAGCAGCAAGATCTGGTGGATCTGCAGTACTGCGTCTACCCCGGCGGAAAGTGGATCCAGTCACAGGTTACCCAACCATCCACGCGGGCGTGGATCTTGGTGCTCAATCCGTGCGACTGACCCAGTGCCTGAACCCAATGACTCTCGACAGCAAAGCGATTCTTCTTCATGTCCGTCCTCCGGCTGACGGACTTTACAGCTTCAATTGGATGGCTCAGTAGGGGCAGGTTAACTGTGCCCCTGCGATCACCTTAGTTTTGATAGACAGGTTGTCGAGACGATGTGGCTCCGGCGACATCCCACCAATTCCCGTATGGATTCTCCCCCTGGCTCCACGATGGCGCGACATTCTCGTAAATCGGCTCGCCATCGGCAGGCGCCGAAGGATCGGACCAAAGCATGCTCGCGCGATTTTGGTAGATCGCCTCCTCGGTAACCGCACTCGCCATCACCCCAGCTTGCACTTCGCGCTGAACTTTCCCAACGGTTTCGAGCTGCTCGTCGGTTTGGACCATCCACGGAGAGCGGTCGTGGCGCATAGCACGGACGACCTCCATCGCCGTACGGTTCGGATCTTCGAGGAGCGCCTGAGCGGCCAAGAGCACCGCGGTCCGTCCCACGCCTGCCTTGCAATGCGCGAAAGTACCTGCGCCGCCCTTTTCGGTCGCCGACATATCGGAGGCTAGGGCAATCAGGTCGGACGCCTCCACGGTCGTCTTGTCGACCCAATTGTGCACATGGCGCACCGGAAAGGTAGCCGACCGGCCATCGGGCCCGCGAACGGTCATCGAATAGTTTCGAGTCTCCAGTACCCCGTAGGTTCTGGCATCATTCCCGTCTATCGTGACCTGATAGCCGCCGTAGTTTTTGCTTGAGCTGAAGTAGTCAGGGAGCTTGCCAACCTTGATGTCCTGGTCCGATGCCAGGACAACCAGACGCGAGGGCTTGTTCTCTAGGAGCATCTGCATGTATTTCGGCAGATCCCCGGGCTTCGGATAGTTCATGGCGACTCCGATTTCCTGCCCATCATCGAACCGCATCCGATTGGCGAGGTACGTTGTGCCGTCGGCAAGGCGTATCGCGGTGTCCTTGGTAACTGGAATGTCCTTGTAACGTACGCCCGTCTCGGTCGTCGCCAGCTTCTGGTATCTTGTGTCCCTCGTCTGGGCAAGGAATTCACCTTGTTTCGATTGCGTCGTCCCCAGCTCAGTTAGCTGCTCCATCATCGGGTCAGGGAACAGGGACTGCGCCTGTGCGAGCAGGTTCGCATCTCCTACCTCTCGGGCGAAGACCACCGCGATCTGCTTAGCGTCCTCTGCGTAACGGATGAGCTGTTGGCGCGCCGGCGCATGTCCCAACACACTGTGCCTGCGCGCGTCGCTGTTGAACAACTTTTCAAGCGAGCCGGCGTTAGATGCGATCGGCGCATTCAACAACGCGTCGAGCCGATTCCCTACATGATCGGGAGCGTTCATCAACCGCCGGGCCTGCCCTTGTTCGTCCATCACCGGCTTGCCAAGCAATTTCAGTGCCGCCCCGAGGCTCCGGAGACCATCGGCTGCACTCGACAGATCGGCCTGTGACGGGGGCTCCGCGTAGAGCGCATACGTAAGCATCTTGCTAGCCTTGCCAAGCCCATCGATCGCCGTCTCGACGCAAAGCTGATCATGTGTCGACGCAAGGGTCGCGGTCTCGGCCCTTCCTCCCTGCATGACAATTTGCCCCGGAACGGCAGATGCGTCGCGTCGATTGGCGGCACCAGTGAAAGCTTGCTTGACCACGTTCTGTAGGGCAATGAACGGATTCTTCGATGCTTTCTGGGATTCTGCAGTGTTGGAAACACCGGCCAATTCCGTGCGCGTCGCGCTGGAAGCCGTTGCTTGGTCTGCATTGCTGCCGGCACCCTGGACTCGCAATGGAAGCGGCTGATGCGGCTGATACCCGGCCGGGGAAGGTTTCATGTGATCGCTCTCATTTTGGTGACCAATACCACACTTTAAAGTGTTCGCCGAAAGTCGCTATCAAAAATTCACCATTCTCACAACGACTTGCCCACACGGCATCGGCGTGGCTTTGAAGAGACTTGAGACACGCGAGCAAGGGATAGCTGGAAATTAACCTACCCATGGAGGTCTTCCAAGCGGAGTATAAGGTCCGTCAGTCAAAGGACGGACATGAAGAAGATTCCTTTACTACCATGCATATCATTGCGTTCATCAACGAACACGAGCCGGCATGACGGTGCCGGAGCTGTGCCGGCAATACGACTTCAGTCCGGCCAGCTCCTACCAGTGGCGCGAAGTGCGCGGGCATTGGGGGCCGAAGACGCCAAGAGCCTGAAGGAACTAGAACTAGAGAACCACCGCCTGAGGCGGCTGCTAGCAGAACGGTAGACTTCGGAACTTGAAACTTGATTCCTCGGCAATGAGGGTGCGCCGTCAGCGGAATGCGACGCTGGCGCCGCTGTTGCGTTCTGCGCGGTCATCAATGCCACCACTTTTTCCCACACGCGGGATCATCGAGCTAGATTGTTCGACCATCTCATGCGTGCACCCTAGATTTCTGCACAGTTCATCACCGGCCGACCGTATAACCCCTTCGCAGTATGCAATCGTCCATTCGTATGGATTTCGCCATGACTTTTTGTACGCATGCCATGTCATATTCAAAGCACGCCCACGCGCCAAGTCCGACCTAGTGAGACGACCACTGCCTTCGCACCTGGGACAGGGCACATGGCTTGTCGCGTGCTGCCGTCCGACTCCTCGGCATCGCGAACAGCATTCCGAAGTTCTCAGTTCCTCAAGAACCTGATGGGCAAGCTTTTGATACACTGGACTTGGTGATGGCCAACGACGTTCCTTCGCCATATCCATTGCCTGCTGGTACCGCCCGAGCACGTCTGGAGAGTTTGACGAATGGCGTCTTGACGTCGTTAGTTCCAGATCGGCGATGTTGTAGTTCAACTGAGCCATCAAAGCCTGCATAGCGCGCACTTTGCAAAGACTCAGTACTTTGTGCAGGACTTCTCGCTCCACATCCTTCGAACTTTGACGACTGCCTTCCGGGCAACAGATGTGACAGAGAAGTTCACGAGAGAACTCATCTTTGATCCTCCCTAGTGCGCCAACTACTTCGTCCCCTGAAAGCTCTAAAACCTCCACGCCTGGCGCTTTCCATAGACCTATCCTTAGGCTAAGCTGGGCGACAAGCAAGCAACCGTCCATATCCTCTCCCTGAGTTCCATGCGGCGACGGCCCCTCCGTGACAACAAGCAACAAGCGCAGACGGCGATGCGGTCACTCGCTACGCAGGAAGCAGGCCAGCCTTGGCATGCGTCAGCGCTTCTTCTTCATATGGACAGCCGCTTCACGACAGCAAAAGTCGGCGCGCCATAAACTACAGAACGGACGAACAGCAAAGAGCAAGAGCTAGCCTTCTCTGCGACGTGCGCTCCGCTGACGTGGCGAATGCCTACGGCAGAGAAGCTAGCCCGGCGTCTTGGTACGTAGCTAGTACCAACCTTGGTTCAGGCCGCTGATGCGCACGCCTCGGCGATCCGCGACTTTCGTCTTCGGCTCAAGGCCTGCCAGGGTCCGCGCCTGCTCCATCTCGGAGCCGTCATTCGTTGGCAGCCGCTTGCTGCGCCGAGGCCGGCCGCTAGCAAGCGACCATACCGACGCGGCGGCCCGGCCCCACAGCGCTGTACCGCAGGCCCAGCATTTGCGGAACGCGGCCGGGACATCATCGATCCGTATCTGCTGTCGGCGTTTCCGGTCAACCGCGCCGATCAGATATGGGCCATGGACATGGCGTACATTCCGTGTGCGCCGCTTCTTACACTTGACTGTGGCAATGCACTGGTACAGCATCTGTGTGCTGTCCTGGCGCGCGTCGACCACGATGGTCATGAGCTCCTGTATGGCCGCCCGCGCTGGCAATGCCCCCACGGTGGTGCCGGCTAGTGTGCTGCCCCAGAGATAGCTTTGGTTAACCGCGCGAGCTTCCCGAAAACCGAGTCGGCCGTGACGGTCCAGGCAAACGGTTTGGGATGCTGGCTCCAATGCGCCGTCAACCGTTCGATGTGACGTCGCAGTTCAGTCACCGAATCGAAGCAGTCACGGCGATTCGCCCGTTGAGTGATGATCCCGAGCTACCGTTCGACCTGATGGATCCATGAACTTCAGGTCGGATGAAGTGTAGATGGAAACGCGAGCGTCGCGCCAGCCAGGCACGTCTTCGGGAGCTTGTTCGTCGCGTAGTGGTCGACGCTCGGATGAATATCCAGATCGACCGAAATCCTGGTCGCGGCACGACGCAGCAAGAACAGTTCTGATGCGGTGGCGCAGCTTGCATCGCGTGATGACCGTACCGCTAGCCACACCGAGCGCAGCGAACGGGGCCTCGTGCCGTGCAGAAGCAATCGTGGAAACGCCTTCGAAGTAGCCAGACGCCATTGGCAGCAACGGTTGGGTGCGGTCCAGTGCTGGTGCCTGGCTTTCCCATCACGCATAATACCGGGGCGTGATCGGTGGATTCCGATTCAACTCCTCGATGTCCGGTACCTTCTCGACAAAAAATGGTTCGTTGGACAGCTTGAACGTCTTGCTGCGATGGAGTTTGACTCCAGACAACTTCATGTAACACTGCGCCAAACTTTTCGCCATCCCGGTGGCGTAAGCCAATTCGCGTGCGGTCAATGGGTACTCACCTCCGGCTTGCGCGACAATGCGGCGCTGAGCAGTTCGGCAATCCGCGCTTGGTCCACCGATCGATGCTGGTACGATGATCTGACCGCTCCAGGCGAGGAAACCGGCGCATTGTGCTTGGCCGCCCACCGTCGTGCTGGCGTCACCGTTCGGATCCTACCGCTTGAGTTGCATGCGCGCACTCAGATATCGGCATCCGGTACCCAGCGGCTTCGCGCTGCGCTATCACATGTAAACGCCTACGATAGTTTGACGATCTGCTGGCCTGGCACATCGACTCCGCGCCAAGTCACGCGGCGGATGCCAAGCTCCCCCTGAGTATGTCGGCCGTGACAGCTTGGTGCTGTATCCAACGATGTCAAGCCGCTGATGCACCAGCAGCCATGCAACGTGTCCGACGACGCGCCGGCGCACGAGGCATCCGGCCTGCTCGATTCCTCGGTCAGGTGTCAGTGCACCTTCCGATACGATCCGGGTTGTTTAGACGCGAAGACCCGGCTAGGAGTAGCAGCCGCCGTTTGCGCGTAGTCACAATGGATCGATCATGTCAGCGAAACTAGCGCTTGCTGACTGCGAGAGGGTTGCAGCATCCGGCAAGCGCGCGACAGAAGCGCCTCGGCCACGACATGTCCGCCAACTGCCTGGCCTCATTACGCGCCTGCGCTTCTGCAGCCCAATGTGCCGGCCTCCCCCAAGGAACACGCACGATCTCTGGAATCGCTGGACGCGTGTACGGGCCCCGCCCGATATCCGAAGATAGACCCTCGCTACCTCCGGCCGAGCTCATGGCTCCGCGCTCGATGGCGGAATGAATGGCATTATTCACCCCATTAAGCCCGGCCATGCTTTGCGAGCCGTTGAGGTAGGCATTTTGATTGTTCTGACCGAGGAACATTTGCTGCTGATGCATGTGCGTGGTACTTGAGAGCACTGGAACTCCTGGCGATTAGAAAAACGTTGAGACACTTGACATTAACCGTGCCGACAAGCCGCCAACGCTCAATGAGATTGCGCATCCGGCCTCCCGTGTACGTACTCCACGACGTCACAGTTTGGCCCCACAGGTCAGCCCCAACATCCACAAGCGGGAATTTTCGCAGCGAGGCGTTTGGTATTCTGATAAACAGACGCTTCGGCGATAGCTTCCGATTTCGCCTCATACGAACTGCCTCCCGGCGATCATTGCCTAGCAGCCGGCTGTTCGGCACTGCAGACTGCCGTTACGGCCGCCAACTATTACCTGCTCGACACTCCATTCTGTTCGGATGCGCTGATTCTTATCAAGATCGACGGCAATGTCTTTTAGTAATCGGTCATGTCGATCTATATTTTTCCTTCCAGCAAAACCGCACGAACCGCCTGTCCAGCACCGGCTCGTTCTGGAACCAGGCCTCGCTATACGCTGAACGAAAAAGCGCCGCATCCTCGCCTCCACCAGCGACGCGCTGGCTATCCTAAGCGCGATCCACACACGCCGAGATTGGTGTCGCGGTGGCGCCGACCCGTGCGCCAGATCGCGCAGCGTGCCTGTCAACTGCATGGATTACGGAGAATTTACTAGAACCTATCTCAAAATTGCCTGAGCAGCAGAACCACCGCAGAAACCTGCACGAAACCGAGGAAATTCTCCGGATGGAACTCCCAACGGTTCAGCAGCCTACGCTGGTGTTTTATCCACGCAAAGAACCGCTCCACGATCCAGCGTCGTTTGTACCGACATAGCTCCCGGCCATCCTGCGTCTTCGGCTTCTTCCGGTTCTTGCGGTGCGGAGAGACCATCTTGATCCCCTTGCCGCGCATGTCGTCATCCAGATCATCGCTGTCGTAGGCACGGTCGCCAATTAGTACCTCCGGCATCGCTTCGATCATGTAGAAGTCGAAGCTCAACTGCACCAGCTTCACTTCGTGGTGGTTTGCCGCGTGCGTGCTTACCGACAGCGGCAAGCCCGCGCAATCCACAATCGCCATGATTTTCACGCCTTTCCCACACTTCGTGTTGCCAATCTCCAAATCGCCGCCGCGACCATTGGCGAACGTCGCATCGATGTAGCACTCGGAAATATCCAGCACATCTTGATCGCGCAACTCGTTGGCCAGATCGATCAAGATGCCGCGAAGAATCTCCTGCTGCGCCCATGCCTGGAAGCGCCGATGCACCGTCTTGTAGTTCGGGTACGACTGCGGAAGCATCTTCCACTGCGCGCCGGTGTTCAGAATCCACAACACCGCATCGAGCACCTGCCTGGTCGGCACCGGCTTGCGGCCAGGACGCCCATCCGGGATGTTCTCCTCCGGAAAGTGAGGCCTGATCCGTTCCCAGTGCGCATCGGAAATCTTCAGCATTTGCCTATTTTACAGACCTCCCATGCTAGTTTCCGATTTTGAGATAGGTTCTACCTATTCTGCAGTGGATGAGCGTTAATGCCGCCCGCCGCCGCGATCATGCGGATCGCTCAAACCTTGACGTTTGGTGTCGCACTCTTTGTGGGGCCACCAAGTTGATCATCATGGCTTCACCAGTCCGTCGTTCCAGGCCGGCCGACGCGGGTGCACTTGCGGGTCCTGGAAAAGTGACCACAAGTGAAACGAGACGAAGGCCGGCGCGCCTAGACCAATTCGCCTCAGCGTCGTCAAGTTCATTATTTCGGCGTCCGCTATAGGACGTCGAGATACCGGATAGTCTTCCCTCTCTCACGAGCCACGCTGTTAAACCAGGTTCAATGCAACTATTCCGGAAGATGCGCTGTTGATCCGAAGCATCAAACCGAAGCTGGAAGCGAGATAAAGTCCCGCGGGCAGTGCCTCGGTGCGCTACTAACTTAATTTTTTCAGCAGAGAGTACTGTTAAGCTTCCCTGCATGGCATCGATTTATCGTTTGCGCGTCCGCGCAACTTAACTGCCCGCCATCTTCCGTCTGCAGATGGCGGCTGATATCATGCTGATGAGCGCGGCGGCGCTGACCATGATCGTCGCCAATTCGCCGTGGCATGACAGGAACAAGCAATTCCGCCAGCGGCCGATTGGCGTTTGTTTTTCCGTCGGGGATTTCGGCTCGATGAGCCGCCGAACCTTGTTCTCTTTTCGCCAATTCCGGCCTACGCACAGCGGGTTGAGACTCTGCTTCCCCTCTGAAACGCCGCTTGCGGTTGAAGCATCTGCGACTCAAAAGGTCCCGGCTCGATCGCCGCACCTCTTGCCCAACCACTGGTGCAATGTTCACGCCAAAGTTACCCGGCGACTGCGCGTGGTCTTGCCCAACAGAGGCCGGTGCCACCAGCCCGCTCAAGAGCTCGTTTCCCAGCTTGGTTGAACGTGCTGTATCAGGCGCACTTCGCTTCCAGTAGTTGGAGCACAGACATGTGCAAGTCCGACACAGTCGTGATGCGCTGCATCTGCGCGCCTTCCGGAATTACCCCTAACGCATCTTCGATGGCCAACAACAGACTCTGAAGCTCCAACGAGTCTATCCCCAAATCGCTTACCAAACGCATATGCGGATGGACTTGATCGTTCGGCAAGCCCATCTGTTGGGAAATCATCGCACACAACCATTCGCACGATGCCGCGTCATCAAAACGTTTCATTTCCATTGCTCCTAGCGCCGATCCCCAACTGTTTCCGGAGACCGGCACCAAACCAGCGGCTGAGGATATCCGCCTCGTTTCCGACGCGGATACAGGCGTAGTTGCTTACCTGCGCACAATCGATGCGATCTCATGATAGCGCTCCCCTGCCTGCACGAGAATGCGATGTTCGCTATCCTTCATTCGGTAGAAGTTATCGACGATACGCGGGCCGACGTCCGACGTCGTACGCTCGATCGGGCTGAACAGTCTCACCAGCTTCTCGTCGGGCCCCACGATGCCAGCTTGGCCAGCGGTGGTCGCAACGACCGCTTGAGCCGCCGTAATTGCCGCGGCATGGGTGTTGCTGTTGACCGGATACGCAGAGACGGAATCGGCCCCAGTCAGCATGTTCCCACTATCGCTCCGCGAAGCGCTCGCGGGGTGGAACGATCCATGACCTGCGCGTTCCAAATTGGCTTGACGGGGGCCATTGGAACCATTGTCGCCTCTCCGATCCGCCGTACTACTGCCGTACGCCTTGCCTTCCGGATTGCGGGCAATCAAACCGAACGCGACGCCCTCGTTCCTTGTCGCCAAGTCCGCTCGATTTGTGAGCCTGCTTGCCTCCAGCGTAGCAATCGCATCCATGCGCTGCTTGGTCGTCTCCTCATCAATCCCGACATTGGTATCGGTTAGCTGAATCGACACCCTGTCAGGAGCGTTGAGCGCACTGCTCGTTGCCCTCACGACCGACGCGTTCGACTGCGCGCTTGCCTGACCAGAAAGGACCTCGATCCGCGCCCCTGTGGGCAGCGCGCTTGCATCAGGTCCCGGCGCGACGGCGCTCGACAAGGCGCCACCGCTCAGGCGACTAGCCATTTCCGCCACGCCAGCAGTTAAGCTGCCGACAGCACCGGCCGTCGCCTCATGATTCCCAAGCGTGGTGGCGCGCAGCGGGCTGCGATGGTTCGAGGTGCTGGCACCGACCGCGCTGTCGGACGGAGCGAAGATTAGTGAAGGGCTTTTCGCATTGGCGGGTACGGTTGGCGGGGTTCCAAACGGGGGACGGACCGAATCGGAGACCGGGCTTACCGAAGTCTGTTCTAAGGAAGAGCGTCGCAACATGTTGGACTGTGGTCCGACCACAGAAGATCCAGCGGCAGGAGTACGGACTGGTGGTTGCGGTGCGGCGCCTAGGACGCTTTCTGCCGGCTGCTCTGCCATGATCTGCGAAGTTGCCGGCGCCGAGTTGGATTGACGGGTGCTATTGGAACCATTGTCGCCTCTCCGCTCAGTCGCGTCGCTGCCGTACACGCTGGCTTCCGTATTGCGGGGACTTAGGTTGAAGGCGAACTCTGCCCTACTTGCCGCCAGGTCCGCTTGCTTTGCGGCCCTATCAGCCCCGAGCATCGCAATGGCGTCCCCACGCTGCTGGCTTGTCTCCGAATCAAACCCGGCATTGGTGTCTCTCAGCTGAACTGTAACGGGATCCCGACTTTTGGCATCGCCTTCGCGCTTGGCCGCCATCGCTTGGACTCGCTCTTGGAACCGGACCTGCTCAACGCTTCGGAAATCTTTGGTGGTGCCGTCTCTTTCAATCTTCTTCAGGCTCGCGAGTGCATCGCCGCTCAAGGCGCGCTTCAGATCCGCATCGAACGCATTACGAATCGTACGCTCTTGCGAAGTAGGTCGATTGTTCGGCGACATATTCGAGATACGGGCGTCGATCCCGCGATCCCGGCGCGTTGTCGTGCCCCCCCAATTGGCGATGCTAACCGCACCGTCGTCTCCCTTCAGTGCATCAATCATCACTCGGCTCGTGTCCACGTCACTCACTGCGACGGTCTCATTGAAGCGCTGGGCTGCTTTCGTACCGGTCGCTCCCATGCCTTGACCCCGACTATCACGGAAGCCCTCGGGCGCGGGTAGCAAACCCCCGTCGACATCAGTCATGCCCAGAGCGTTGACAGACGCATCAGCGGTTTGGCCAACCGAAGTCCACTCGGTCTGAGCTTCACTATGTACGCCAATGCTACCGAACGAGCCGGTGTTCATGCCGTTGCGCACTCGGTGATCGACCGTTTCATTCTCGTAGTCGCCTAGATCCTTAAAGTTCGCCATCAACGCGCCGATGTCAGCGTCGTGGTCACCTGTTACCTCAGCATCGCCATCTTGCAAGGAGGTACGATCAGTTTGCACCTCACTACGCTGCACAACATTGTCGATGCCGCCGAAATCCAAGCGTAGGTTTAAGCATCCATCGATCAGCTTGTCGATGATGGCATACATACGCTCATTGCTCCGATCGACTGCGGCAATGGCGTCCTTCATCGCTCCGCTTTCGCAGGTGTGCTGGACGTCGCGGCCGGTCACCGTCACGGTCACTGGCGCATTATGGACCGAGCCTGCGATGCGATCGCGACCGGCTACGTCCGCACCCAGAGCCGGATCGTGCGGCGCCTTACCACCATTGGTGGGCGAAGCATTGGGATCGTCCTTGGCCATCGGAGCCAAAACATAGTCGGGCAACTTGAACGCTTCCAGGACGCCGGAAACCAGCGAACGTCCGCCCTGCTCCAACGCCTTGGCTACAACCGTCAAGGTGCCGCTGGTGTACTCAGCCTGCAGAAACTGCTTGGCATCGAAGCCGCCATCACCGGCCCACCGCCCAGCGACAAACAAGGCGGGGAAGTTCGCCTGAATGCGCTGCATCGCCTCCGGCAAGATGACCTGCGCGAAGACTTGCTCAGCAAACGCCTGCGTGCCCACCTTGCCAACGTACTGATGCAGCGCTTTTTCTGCTTGAGTCAAGCTGTTGGCGAGCTTGCCGGAACCTTCGATGGTCTTGTCGTAATCGCCGGTGGCTCCGCTGAAGCTATGCTTGAGCAGCTTCACCGCCGCAGCCTCTAAGGCTTTGTATTCGGCGCTGTCGCGTCCACCGACAGCGCCGGGAGCCAGCCCATCGGCTGCCTTAAGCGCCGCGCCCAATACGGCGGCATGGTTTGCCAACCGCGTTCCCGGCTCAGGGTCGAAATTCCCGCCGCCGCTGAGATGGAACGAACCCAGGTTCCCCAAGTACTCCACGCCTGCACGCATCAGCGCATTCTGGCTCAGACCTGGTGTATAGGTCGGGCGCGCGGTGGAGATGTCGGGGTTGGTGACACCGTCCGGGCTGCCGGACCGCTGGGCGCGCGCGGCCGAAATGGCGCTAATCATATTGCTCAGTTGTGGGGCAGTGATGGCCGCAGGCATGGAGATCTCCGGTGAGAGCAGGGTTAAAGGGCGTGAATGAAAGCCTTGTCGGCTTCTGTAATGGAGTCGATCGTCGCGCTGAGCACCTTGATGAGGTTGTTCAAGATGTCATTGACGCGCGAGAAGCGCTCGGCCAGCACCTGGCTGAAGTGCTGCAGCTTTTCGACGTGGCTGTCCTTGCCCGACAGCCATGCGTTGTAGCGCGCCGTGTCCCATTCCAATGGGGAGTTGCCAGACGGCAACTGCATGCTGTTGATCACATCCCAAACCACATTTTCGGGCATGCCGATGCCAAACTGGCCGTTGCCCAGATCGGTGATGGGGAACTCACTGGGATTGAGCCCTGCATCGCGCAGGAAGTTCGCGGCGGCTGCTTGGCTAGCGAACACCCCCATAGCACTGGGCCCGTAGCGATGCAACATCGCCTCGAGGTTCGCCCGAAGCGCGCCGAAACTCACAACGACCTTTCCGTCCTCGCCGGCACTGATAGCGTCCTTGAGCGCGGCCATGATACGGCTGAACTCCTGAAAGAACTCCAGGTAGTTCTGCAGCGCCTGCTGGTTGGGATCAACCCAACCCTCTTGCAGGCGCCCCATCGCATCGGAGATGCCTTGGAAAAAGTCGTTGTGAGAGTCACCCGGCGCGCGGGCGGCGGCCGCCCGTTCATCGGGCGCAGCATGCAGTTGGATCGCCAACTGGCCCAGCTCGGCTTTCATTTGCTCTTGCGCCACCGCGCTGCGATGGAACGCCAGCCACGGGCTGATGCCAGATGCGGGGAACTCGCCGCCAGCGTGGGCGTTTGCGACTACGGCATGATTGAATCTCTCAGCGACCAAGGCCTTCTTCAACGTCCTCTCCAACTGCGCGACGATGGCCTCTGTATGTACGGCGACTGAAGCGTCAACCCCCTCTTTCGGGAAGGGCGAGGTATAGATGAGAGGCGCCGGGGGCGCCGGATATGCGGTGATGGCCGTCATGATTGCATTCCTTACATGTTGCCGACGATCTGGTCGGCCGTATTGATGTTGTTGCGTAAGAAAGTCTGCAGAACCTGCATCGCCGCTTCCTGGCGCTGGCGATCCTGGTTGACCTGATCGCCCCGTTCGCTGGCGCGCTGCTGCGACAGCTCTGCAGCGGCTTCGTGCACCATTCGCTTGGCGTCGTGCACGCTGGCCTCCAGCTGGCCAATGGAAGTGACCATGCCCACGACCGGCGCCACGAGCATGTTGCCCAACTGACCCTGGGCAAAGTACACCTGTGCCTGAGCGCCGTTGACCAGGTGCGCGGCATTGCCCGACGCCACTTCCGGCAGACGCGGCTGACTCTGAGCGACTTCGCGCATGGCCGCCGTGCTACCGTCGCGATCGCCGGGAACGCGGACCGCCTGGCCCTGCTGATTGACCATCGTGCGCTCTGGGCGCACCGCAGCGGCGGACGCGCCGGTGGTCGCGGCGGCTTGGTTGCCACGGATATTGAGGTCGGTGCCGTTAGCGCGCACCACATTCTGCTGCGTGCTATTGGTGGTCAGATTACTGGACTTGACCGTACGTGACATCGAGGCGACGCCCACGACGGCGCCCATTGCAAAGCCGGACAGGGCACCGGCAAAGCCGGCATGCGCCGACGCCTTCCGTTCCTTGCCAGCCATGGCAACATGTTCCACCCGCAGGTCATTGGCAGCCGCCTTCTGATCGCGCTCAATGCGCGACAGCTCCATCATCGTCAGCATGAGTGTGACCAACAATGCGAACGACGGATCAGACAGAATGGCGTCGGAGGCAGCCGCCGGACTGTCGGATGCGCCGGCCTTGGCCGCTGCGGCGGCCGGCGGCAGATGGCGCTCTAGACTCGCCTCCAGCACGTTCGTGTGGTCGATCTGGCCGTCGACAATGCGCTGCAGTTCGCGAACACCCTGCTCGATCGCAACCTCCTGGATCGGAGCACGTAGCGCCGGACCGGTTTGCGACGAGGTCATGGCCAGCTTCTCGAGCGTTCCGGTGGTCAGCCGATCAAGCTGAGTGGCGTTGAGCTCGATGCGCGCCGGCGCACCGACGGGCGTGTTGTGGCCGAAGGCCGGGACGATGATGGTTGGTTGGCTGGTAACGGTCGCAATTGTCATGGACATACTCCTGAAAGGGTGAGGGCGGTACGATTACGCGTGACGAATGTTGTTGACGACGAAGTTGCCCGAACGCAGGGACTGCTCCATGACGTCGCTCATCTTCGCCAGGAACGACATGGCGATTTCGTTGGCCTTGATGAACTCCTGCTGGGCGTCCTCCAAGGACTCGCGAATGAGCTTGGAATTCTCCAAGCCACTCATCAGTTCGCCCATGATGGTCTCGGCTTCCACGCGGATATCAGCCGCGACCACGTTGCCGGCGCTGGAGCCGACCGAGCTGGCAAACTGCGTCACCTGGGTGGCCACCAGGACCTTACCCATGCGCGCGCCCATATCATCAACGGTCGAGCCCAAGGCCTTGGTCAGCGCGCCGGTCAGCTTGGCGCTGCCGGCGGCCATCGAGGCCGACGCATCCTTGAGGATCTGCGGCATGACACGGGCCATCATCTTGTTGATCATCGGACCGATCTGCTTGAGCAAATTGGCGGCCGCCGAGCGACCCACCACCACGGCCAGGACAATCACGGCAACCATCACGGCCGCGCCGATTACTGCGCCGAGAATGGAGCCGACCTTGCGGGCCACGGCAGCATCGACACCCATGTTTTCCAGCATCTGGGTCAGCCCCTTGCTGATAGCATTGATCAGCGGCATAAGCACGTGCTGCATGATCGGCTCGAAAGCCTTGCCCAGGACCGAGAAGCCGGTGGCCTCTTCAACAATCACCAGGGCCAAGCCAACGGCAGCCAAGGCCAAACTGGCGCCACCGCTGAAGGGCGCTGCGATCACTGCCACAACGGTGATCAGCCAGCCGACGATCTTGCCGATGCAACCCATTGTCTTTTCCAGCTGAGCCGCCTTGGCTTGCTCGGCCTGATACTCTTCGGAGCGACGGGTGTTCTCAGCCTCCTGGCTCTTGAGCAGATCCTTGGTCAGCTTCGTGTCGGCTTCCAGCTTGAGTAGGCTGTTTTCGGAGATGAGCTGGTTCAGCGTGGCCAGCAGCTCCGACAGCTTCGCCGCATTCGTCATCGCCCGAGGAGGGCTCAGGCTCGGCGGCGCAACGTGAACTAGACGCTCGATCTCGGCATCGAGGCGATTGACCTCGTCCAGCGCCGCTTCCATCCCGGCATTGGCCGCATCGGATACCCCCAGGGCGGTTTGCGCCGCTGCGCGCAAATGATCGGCCTGGCCGCTGGCCTGCCGCAGCTGATCGTTGAGCGATGCATGATTGGGGTCCGACGGCGACGTCGCCGCCAATTGCGCCTGCAGCTGCCGCACGCGCTCGGCCGCCCGGTTGGCTGCCTGCAGGGCGCGCTGCGCCTCTTCGCCGGCACTTTGAGCCTGCTCCAGCTTCTGCGCCAGCTCCCCTTCGGCCTGGTTCAGCGACTGAGACAGGCGCTCGAAGCTGGCCTTTTGATGGGCACGCTGCGCCTTGAGCAGCTCCAATCGCGCATTGGTGGACTCGACCGCAGTGTCTTGCAGCAGCTCAGCCAGCTGCGCCAGCAGCAGTGTCAGTTTCGCCTCCGGGGTCAAGCGCTGGGTCTGGCCCTGCGCCTGACCCAGTGCGGCATCGACACGGGCGGTGTTGGGTTCACGCAGCTCGGGGGCGTGAGCGCTGGACACGACCACGCCATTGGACGCGCCACGGCTGGCCAAATTGGCGGCGGCGGCGGCACTGAATAGGCGCACGGCGGCGGCCTGGATCTCGCTGACAACGGTGGCCGGCGCCTTTCCGAACCCCTCTGCCGCAGCGGCAGCCTGCAGTGCCTGGGGGGAAACCGAACTGATGATGGTCATGGGTTTTACTCGTCCTTTTCGGGTGGAGAATCGGCTTGGGCGATAGCCTGCAAATAGGCGGTGGCCCGCGCCACGTGAGATGCGTCTTTGGCATGGGTAATGACGATGTCAAAGCACTCGCGCGCCAGACTCACCTTGCCTAGCGCCAATTGGCACTGACCGGTGTGAAGCATTGGCCGGTAGTCCGCTCGCAAGAGCGCGTACGCCAATGCATACATGTCGATAGCCCGCTGATATTCACCCTTCATCTGATGGACTGCCCCCAGGCCGAGCGCGTACTCGCCGTTGTAGAAGTCGTACAGACACAGGAAACGGAAGAAGGCCTCGGCTTCCTCCAGTTGCCCGCTAGAGTAGAAGCGGTGCGCAAAGGCATAAATGCCCTCGAGCAGGTCATCGCTGACGCCTTTGAGTTCTTTGACGGTAGCCCCGTCTTGAAGCCCTTCAATCAGGGATTGGACGGTGGCCTCGTCAACATTGGGAATGGAATGGCTATCGCTCATATTCGGTTACCTCGGTAGGGCAGGTCCCGTTAGAGGACGTGCGTAGTTTGCGGATGGGATGTCAAATGCGCTTTCAGGTTTCTTCCACTGCCGACGGATCGTCCGGGTCGGGCACGCCGGCGCGTTCGACGTCGCGCAACCACTGCAGCAGGCGCAGGACCGCCTCGAGCTGCCCTTCCGGCACGAACTGGTAGCGCCTGGTGTTGAAGTACACGCCGCGCGCCAACGGGATGTCACGGATGACCGGCACCCCCAACTGCTCGGCCAGCTTGATCACTGCCAGGGCACGTTCGCCCTTTTCGTGAACCGAGACCATCGGCCAGGAGACGCCATCGTGGGCATATATGCCTACGGCAATGTGGGTGGGGTTGGCCAGAATGGCGCTGGAACCGGCCACGTCCGCCTGGACCTGAGCCGACAGCTCCACCGCCAGCTGCTTGCGGTTCTGCTTGATCTCCGGATTGCCGTCGTTGTCCTTGTGCTCTTGCTTGACCTCGGATTTGTCCATGCGCAACTCGCGAATGTACAAACGGAATTCCAAGAGAGCAGCCAGGAAGACGAGCGGTGCCAACGTGCCCAGAAGGGCCAGCACGACATCCATGCTGATCCGGTGCACGGCCCAGCTGCCGGCAGCCACTTGAACATGCGCCTGGGCAAAAACTCGCGAGCCCCAGATGTGCCAGGCCACCCACAAGAAGGCAAAACCCAGCAAGGCGTACAAGGACGCCGACAGGACGTTCTTGATCACCTTGACCGAGACCAGGTTCTTTAGCCCCTTAATCGGATCCAGTCGCGAAAAATCAATCCGTATGGCCTCCACCGCCAGAACGCCGCGACTTTGCAGCAACGACACCAGCGCCACGCTGACAATGGCCACTACCAGCACCGGCGCCACCGCGCTGCCAAAGGCCTTGACGGCCAGAATTGCGATCTCGCCAGGTTGCACGTCGAAGTTGCGGCCAATGACCACGGTGAACAGTGCCCTGATGCCTTCAAAGCTGGTGGCATGGAGCAAAGTCAGCACGCCGGCGACCAGGATCGCCGCCACCGTAAGATCGCGACTTCGATAGCTGGTCCCCTTTTGAGATTCCTTGAGCAGTCGTTTGGGGGTCGGCTTTTCGGACTTCATCGCGCCACCGGCGCTTTGATCAGTTCCAGGCCGTCATGCAACTGCCACAATGCTGGCACCTGATCGACCATCATCCACATCAGGTATACCGCCAAGGCGATAAACGCCACGAACGACTTGATACCCAGCGACACCGCGAACGGATTCATCTGCTCGGCGAAGCGCGAGAGGATGCCTAGGAACACCTCGACCAAGAACAGCACCACTAGCACCGGCATGGCCATGCGTACCGACTCGGCCAGCAGCACGCTCAAAAAACCAGTGACGGCATCGCTGTCGACGATCCAGTGAGCGCCCATCGGCACCAATGCATAGCTGGCGTGGACGACTTGCAGCAGGCTGACAATGCCGCCGGACATCAGAAAGATGAGGGAACTGGTCATGTTCAACAGGTGCGCGGTCTCGGTCGCTTCGATCCCAGTAAGCGGATCGAGCGAAGCGCTGATGCTGGCGCCACGCTGATTGTCGACAATCGCGCCGACGGCGTAGAAAATATGAAATGGCAGCGACACCATCAAACCAATGGCGGTTCCGACCAGCACTTCGGTCGCCGTGGCCATCGCGATGCCGAGTACACCCTGCGGTAGCTGCACGGTTTCGGTGATCGGCCACATGCCGGTCACCACCGCTGCGGCGATCGCCGCGCGCGCCACTGGCGAGGCGATCGCGCCGGCCGACAAATACGGCAACCAGAAGAAGATGGCGCCCACACGCGCCATTCCCAAGGCCAGCGGAACGGCGTACTCGCCGATCAGGGCGATTAGCTCCCGATCCAGCGGGCTCAACGCGATGCTCATGATCGTGGCGACAACGCCTGCTGCATAGCAAAGTCGGCGAACTCCAGCATCTGCCCGGTCATCCAACCCATCAATACGATCAGGCACACCACCACCGACAGCAGCTTCAGGCCATATGGAAGCGTCTGCTCCTGCAACTGGGTCACCGTCTGAAATAGCCCAACGATCAAGCCGACCAGGGTCGCCACGATCACCGGTGCGGCCGACAACAACAAGATCAGGTACAGCGTTTTGTTACCGGCGCTGAGAATCAGTTCCATGGCTAGGCCGCCACGTCCAGGTACTGGCGCACCAAGCCTTGTGAGATCATCGACCACCCGTCCATGGCCACAAACAGGATCAGTTTGATCGGCGCCGATACGGTCACCGGGCTCATCATCATCATGCCCAGCGAGAGCAGGATGCTCGAGACCACCAGATCGACGACGACGAAGGGCAGATAGAGGTAGAAGCCGATACGGAACGCGTCGGTCAGCTCGCTCAGCGCGTACGCCGGTAGCAACGCGAACATCGAGTGCTGATCGGGCTCGATCACCGCTGGCGTTTCGCCCACCGCCAATCGCGCGCGCTCGAAGAAGGCCAGCAGCTGCGGATCGGAGTACTTGAGCAGGTAGGCCCTATAGTCGGCCAAGTTGGCGTCCATGAACTCCACGATCGCCTGCACGCTGTCGATGGGGCGATCCCAGGTCGTGTAGTTGTCGTACAGGCCCACAATAATGGGCTGCATGACGAAAAAGGCCAGCATCAAGGCGATCGCATTGGCGATCAAGTTGGAGGGCACCTGCTGCAGGCCCAGGCCGTTACGGACCAAGGTGAAGACCACCGAGAACTTGATGTAGCACGTGCCGACCGCGATCACGAATGGCAGCAGCGCTGCCAATGCCATTACGGTGATCAGGGAAATATCATTACCCACAGCGTTCATGTCGGGCCCGCGCACTCTTCAATCTGCACGCCCAATCCCTCGCCGACCCGCACCAGTTCGCCCTTGGCCACGCGCTGTCCGTGGACGCGCAGCTCGACTTGGCGATGCGCGTCCGAGGGCAGCGCATAGGTGCTGCCCGGCTGCATCTGGCCCAGCTCGGCCACGGTGTGAGTCAGCTGGCACAAAATGACCTCCACGGTCATCGGCAGTGCGGCCACGTCTAACGCGGCCGTCGGCAGTGCGCTAGCCGCATCGTCGAGAGGAGCGCCGCTGCCCACCGTCGCGGAAGAGATGTCGAATTCGGAAATGATCATGTGATCTCCATCAAAGCTAAAAGAAAAAAGAGGACGGCGCTCGAGCAGCGCCTGCGGTTGGAGTTCCCCGATCAGGACCACATCGCCCACGCGCAGGGCCTGCAGTTGAGCCACCGTGAGCGAGGCATGGCCCAGGCGGTACAGCACCGCTACCGGCACCTGTGACGGCACGCGCGCAGGCGCCATCGGCACGGTGGCGCGCACCTCCAATTGCTCGACCCAGATCGGACCCTGCACGGTGTGCAGGCACGGCAAACTCGGCTGCTCGAGCGGGGCCGGCGAAACCTGTTGCAGCCATAGGGTTTGACCGTCATCGAGCCAATCCACCGCAAGCGGGCCTTGCGGCGGCGCGTCGAACAGCTTGCGCGCGCTCATCTCGTCCAACGCGTCCCAAGCCAGGCCCGGCAACTGCGGCCAATGCAGCGCTGCCCACTGCGCTGTCGGCACCAAGCACACGACCATGCCATGCGCGCTGGACTGACGAAAACGGATCAAGGTGCGCTGTGCCGGCAGCGGCTCCCAAGCCACGTGCCAACCCAGCGCCTGGCAACGGCGAAAGGCTGCTTCATGGGCCAGTCGATCGGGCGGGACTTCACGCAAGGGCCAAGCCGGGCACGCGGTCATGGGGTCTCGCGCTCCGGCTCAACGTAGAGACGTTGCCGGCGCTGCTCGCGGTCGGCATCCACTTGTTCGACGCGCCACAACTCGCCCTCGGTCGCCGCGGAACCCTCAAGGGTCGCGCTTGTCAGCGCTTGGCCGACGCGATCACTGCTCGGGGTCAAGACCACGCCGGCCGGCACCCACCGGGCGTGGACCTGATGGCCCAAGCCCCAGCTTTGGAAAGCTACGGTCATGCTCGGAGCCGGGGCCGCTGGCGGCGCCGGCAGGCTCGGGGCAGGGGCGGCGGGGGCCGACGGCAGCGCCGCCGCGCTTGGGACCGGGGCGGACGGCATCGGCAACGACGGGCGTCCCGGCACTGCCAACTCGCTCGGCACCGCAACCGGCGCCGACGCCGGTTCGGCGTGATCGCGGCGTACAGCGATCGCCTCAGCGGCCGGCACCGGCACGACAGGCGGCTGGGCGATTGTCGTCGATGCCGGCGTGACGGCCGACCCACGCGCGGGGCTCGTATCGGATAGCGGCGTCGCAGGCGCCACCGGCGCAGTGCGGCGCTCACTGGTTTCGGTGCCTCCGCTTACGTCAGTGCCGGCGGAGGCACCGGCCAGGATCGGATGCAACGAAGACTGCCGGACCGGTGCCACCGGCGCGCCAGCGTGAACGGCCGTGCTGGATGGCTCGACTGCAGCCAGATGCATGGGCACCTGCTGGACCGATGCCCCCGGCGCGCCAGTGTGGGCCGCAGCCACGGGCGCTCCGCCCACGCCCCATGTCAGCGACGTCTGCGCGGGCCGCAGTGCCAGCGGTACCGTCGCGGCCGGCAGCGCCACCTCGGCGCCGCTTGGCTTCTTTTTCTTCGGCGGTGCAGCGCCCGCTTCGGCCATGCGATCGGCCAGCGACACTGATGGCTGCGTGGACGGGCGCTCGTCCGTGCCGGCCGAGGGGATACGGTTTACAGGTGAGATAGCCGACATGCGTGTTCCTCTTGCGTGTGTTCCTGACTACGGCGTTGAAGGCGGGCCCTCGCGATGCGGTGCATCTGCTTGGCCCAGTGATCGAGTTTTCGTTGCTTGCGTTCCAGCAGCAGCCCCTGCGCCTGGGCCTGCTGAGCTTGCTGCGCGCGTGCCTGTGCCTGTTCGTCGAGCCGCCCGGACTCCAGCGCCGTCTCAGCCACCTGCGCGCGCGCCTCCGATAGCTGCCGCAGTCGCTCATACAACGCCTGTCGGCTAAGTCCGTTTTCTGGGGTAAGCGCCGCCATCTCCAAGGCGTGCTGCCCGGACAGGCGCGCGGCCACGGCGGCCTCGCGCAGCTCTTGCTCGGCCTGGCGATGGCCGTGGGCCTGTTTGCGCGCGCAGCTGGCCTGATGCTGCTTGAGCGCGCTCAAGCGGCGCGTGTCAGCTAGCCAGCGCATACAAGTCCTGGAGCGTTGCGCTCATCGGGCTGCGCTGTTGCCGGTCTTGGCATACAAACGCCGCGATAGGTCCTTCGCGGGCAATGGCCGTGTCGTACTGCGCGTTCTCGCCGGGCCGGTACTCGCCCAAGTCGCGCATGAGCTGCATGTCGGCCAGCAGGCCCAGTGTCTGCCGCAGCCTCTGCGTGGCCTGCCGATGCTCGGGCTCAGCTAGGTCATGAAAGAGGCGGCTGGCGCTGCGCAGCACGTCGACGGCAGGAAAATGTCCGCGTCCGGCCAAGCGGCTAGACAGGTGGATATGGCCGTCGAGAAGGGATTTGACTTCCTCGCCAATGACATCACCCTCTTCCTCGTCCTCCAGCAGGACCGTGTAGAAGGCGGTGATGCTGCCCTGGCTGGTGCGACCGGGGCGCTCAAGCAGGCGCGGCAGGGCTTCAAAGACAGAGGCCGGATAGCCGCGCCGCGCCGGAGGCTCACCGGCAGCCAGCGCGACATCGCGCAAGGCCCGCGCGTATCGCGTCATGGAATCCATCATCAGCAGCACATTGGCGCCGGCCTCGCGGAAGTACTCGGCTACGCTGGTGGCGACCCAGGCGGCATTGCAGCGCGTGGCAGGAGAGCTGTCGGAGGTGGCCTGAACGATGACCGTGCTCGGCGCGTTCTCCGAGGCTCGCAGTGCCTGCACAAACGAGGCCACTTCACGCCCCCGCTCGCCGACCAGCGCGATTACATACACGTCAGCCCGCGCGCGCTCGACCAGCATTTCGCACAAGGTGGTTTTGCCTGCTCCGGCCGGGGCGAACACGCCCATGCGCTGGCCCATGCCGGTGGTGATGAGCGCGTCGATGACGCGGATGCCGGTGCTAAAAGGCGCCGTGATGGGTTGCCGGGACCGGTAGTCCATGACCGCTTGCGCCATGCTGCGCGAGGTACCCGCGGGCGCGGGCGCCGCCGGCTCCACCAGCGTGTCGACGACTCGGCCGTAGCCGTCAAGGACGCTGCCCAGTAGGTGCGGCGAAACCACGATTTCATAGGGCTGGCCGGTTGGCATCACCACCATCGCCGCCGACATCCCCTGAGTATCGCCCAGCACACTGACGGCGGCCACGCCCTCGTCGAGCGCCACGACTACGCCGCGCGCCATGACCTGGGTGCTGCCGGCATGAGCACGCAACTCGCACGCTTCGCCCACGGCCGCGTCTGGTAGGCGCGCGCGCACCATCGTACCGGCGATCGATATCGGATGAGCACCGTGGCGCAACAGGCGGGCCGGGAGCAGGCTCACTTGACTAGTTCCCTCAGATAAAGAATGCGCAGGTAGAAGCCTTCGATCGCCGCCGCCAGCTGCGCGGGCTGACTGACGCACTCGGCACGTAACGGACCGCCCACGCGCCACTGCGATTCAACGCCGCGCAGACACAGGCAATCGCTGCTCAGGTACGGCACCGGCTCGGCGACCGCCGTCAGCAGCTCGAAAGCGGAGCTGCGCAGGGCCTCGGCCGGCATTTCCGGCAACGAGCCCCACAACCACACCGCATCTTCGAGCGGGTCGATCAGAATGTCGTCGATGTCGCGAAAGTGCAGCGCGATCAGCGATTTGTCGTCGAAGTCGAACTGGCGGGGGTCGCAGCCCAGGATCTCCAGGGCTTCAATCAAAACAGCTTTCAAATTGTTCATAGCGTCCTCAGAATGTCGATGGCGACGGTGTCGGAGACTTCCGCAAACGAGATCACGTGCGTATGTGGAAGGCGGTTCTCGATGAACCGTTTGACGAAGCGTCGAATGTCGGGGGGAACCATAACCACGACGTCATGGCGGAAAGCGCCAACTTCCTGGACATGCATGACAAAGCGCCCAAGCAGCTCGTTGGCTTTGGCCGGTTCCAGATTCAAGAAGGCGGCACCTTGGCCGTGGCGGATGCCTCCGCGGATCAGCTCCTCGGTCGCCGACGACACGGCCAACACGGAAATTCGGCCGTCGCGGGCGAACCGGGCCGAGATATAGCGGGCTAGCGCCCCGCGCACATGCTCGACCAACAAGATGACGTCCTTCTCGCGCTGACCCCATTGCGCCAACGCCTCCAGAACGATCTTCATGTTGCGAATCGAGATGCCCTCGCGCAGCAGGCGCTGCAGTACCTCGGCCACACGTTGGACCGGGACATGACGATAGGTTTCCTTGACCAGCTCCGGAAACTTACCCTCAAGCTCATCCAAAACGTGCTTCGTTTCCTGTATGCCAAACAGCTCGCTGATGTTGACCAGGGCCGCCTGTGTGATCAGGCTGAGCAGTTCTTCAAACTCGTCTCGCGCCTCAAAGCCCAAGGTCCTAACCGAGACCACGTTCGAGCTTGGCACCCACCACTGCGCTCCGCCGTCGGCCGTAGCCACGCGCATCAAACCCAGCGCTTCGAGTTCCGCTGCCGGGCCCAGGACGCGGCAGTGGTCCAGCACCAGGTGCCCCGCATGAGCCGGCACCTCGTTGATGAGCACCGAGACCGCATGCGGGGTATCGCCGAAGGCGCGCACGGTCATCTGCGGCAGTTGCACGCCGGTGCCGATCTGAAAGGCCTCCTTGAGCCGCTCGGCATAGCGCCCAGCGTTCCACGCGGCAACCAGCGGCGCTGGCATCAACACAATGATCGGTACCGACTCGTGGCCGATCCGCACCGCGCCATCGAGACTGCCGACGCTATCGCTGGACCCGCGGTCCATCGTCGCGGCTTCCTCGCCGGAGCCATCTCCGCTCCTGGCAGCGCGACTGCGCCACAGAAACAGCGCGAACAGGGCCGAGGACAGCAACAGGAACACCCAGAACGGAAAGCCCGGCAGCAGCCCCAACGCCAGCACCAGGATCGCGCCCAGGCACAGCACGATATTGCTGTTGAACAGCTCGCTCAAAATGTTGGCGCCCAGGTTCTGGCGTTCGCCGCTGACCCGGGTCACCACAAAGCCAGCGCTGACGCAGATCAGCAACGCCGGGATCTGCGCCACTAGGCCGTCGCCGACGGTAAGCAAGGTGAAGGTTTTGAGCGCCTGCTCAAAGGGCATGCCGTGCTGCAGCACGCCCACGGCGATGCCACCAATCAGATTTACCAGCACGATCACGATGCCCGCGATCGCGTCGCCTTTGACGAACTTCATCGCCCCGTCATAGGAGCCATATAACTGGCTTTCGCGTTCCACGTCTGAACGGCGCTTTTGCGCCTGCTCGGCTGTAATGGCAGAGGCACGCAGATCCGCGTCAATGCTCATCTGCTTGCCCGGCATGCCGTCCAGCGAGAAGCGCGCCACCACCTCGCCGATGCGTTCGGAGCCCTTGGTAATCACGATGAACTGGACCAAGGTGACGATGCCGAAGATGACAAATCCCACTACCAGGTTGTCGGCGACGACGAACTCGCCGAAGGCTTGGACGATGTGACCGGCATCACCGTCGAGCAGGATCAGCCGCGACGTGCTCACCGATAGCGCCAAGCGCATCAGCGTGGTGAACAGGATGATCGAGGGAAACGTCGAGAAATTGAGGATGCGCTCAACGTAAAAGGAGCTGAGGAAGATGACGATCGCCACGGCCATGTTCAGACCAATGAAGACGTCCACCAGCGCGGTCGGCAGCGGCAAGATGAGCATGGCCACAACCACGGCCATGATGACCACCAGCGCCAGTTCGGGCTGGAAAAGATTGGGGAAGCGGCCGTGGGCCGTCGTGGCTTTGATCGAGCTCATCAGACGCTCACCAGCAGCCGGCGTGAACTGGTCGTGGCCAGCGATTCGCGCAGCATCGCTTGATGGACCAACGCTGCCAACTCCTCCTGGGCCTGGACCAGGTGGCCCGGCTCGGACCACAGGTTGATCGGAAAGCTGCGCAGGGCGCGCTGAAAGCGCTGCGCGATGCCGGATATCTCATCGGCCGAGCACCTCAGCCGCACCGGCGCCAGACACCCATCAAACAACTTCGCCCAACCGCCACCTTGGCGGATGATCGACAACATCTCGCCAGTCAAGGTGGGCAAATCGACGTCCAGGCGGGCCATCAACACTGGCTGCCAACACTCCTTGGTGATCACCGCATCGGCGGCCTTGAGCAGGCGCAGCTGACCAACCGAGGCCAGCATCTGGCCGAACTCGACGGCCGAGCAACTCGGATCGAGCGAATAGATGTCGGCACTGAGCGCGCCAGCGATGAATTCGACCACCGCATATCGATGGGCGAAGCCGAACACCTCGATCCATATCTCATATTGGCTGATCGGGTCCAGACCGCCGCCGAGGAAATCACGGTAGCAATCTCGCAGATCGGTGGTCAGCAACGCCGAATTGTGGGCGGCCAAGCGCGCCGGAATGGCCGCATTCAGGCCGGCTTTGACCGAACGCATAGTGCCTTGGGCACCCTGCTCTGCCATCAGTTCCTGGAGGGTTTTTTCCAGGGTCTCCTGCAATCGCTCGAGCTCCTCGTCATCGATCAGCGCTCGCAGCACCGCGACCATGTCACTCAGATCCGAGAACAACGCCTGCAGCAACGAGCGCACGTCGCCCGAATGCGGTTTGCCGGCCAACAATTGGGCTTTCAGGTCAGCGATTTTACGTTCGGCATGGTTGTCGAGTACGCGATCGACCCAGGCGGCCGCGTTTTGGCTGCTGCGCGTCTCCTCGCCCCGTCGTGAACGCGCGGTCGATACCAGCGCCGACATGTCGTCGCTCATGGAAATGGAGGTGTGCAGCACACTGGTATGCGAGTGCGCGCCTGATAGTTGCTGACCTACGGCCGCGACCGTAGGTACGGCCGGAACGATCGGAACGAGCATCTGCGGGCTGGGATTAATCGTTACGGCCATCGAGGGGCTCCTGCACGGGCGTCATCACCTCGGGAATCGCTTCGGTCCGCGCTGGACCCTCAATCGGTACCGACGTCGGCGGGGGCAGCAGCCTGCTGACTTCATCCAGACGATCGCTGGCCGGCAGGGGCAGGCGCGAGCCAATATCGCCGTGCGTCATCGCGTCGCCGCTGTCGAGCACGCGCGGCTGAATCAGGAACACTCGCACAATGCTTTCGGACAAATTGCGGCGGGTCCGAAAAGCCCCCCCCACCAATGGCAACCTCGACAACCCTGGAATTCCATCCTCGCCCTCTTCCTGGGCGCTGCGGGTATAGCCGCCCACCAACAAACTCAAGTGCTGGGGCACGCGTGCGATCGTATCGATGGAGGTGCGCGCTACCACCGGCAAGGCGCCCTCGCTGCTGGTCGGATTGGCCGCACCATCTTCGATACGCAGCTGCATTTCGACCTCGCCGTTGGCCGCCAGGCGCGGCAAGACGCTGATCAGCGTGCCGTAAGTGACCGCTTCCAGCGAAGTCACACGCTCGCCTACCAGCGGCTCATAGAAGGTGTTGTTGCTGTCAAAATGAGCTTCGACGTTCTCCTGGGTCATCAGCACCGGGCGCGAGACCACGCTGGCCGCGCCGGTTTTGACCAAGGCCGAAACCGAAGCTAGAAATTGCCCGCCATCCAAGGTGGTGACGCCGCCGCGATCCTGATTGAAGGACACCCCAATGTAGTCATTGACGTTGAGGCTACCGGACCAGTTCACGCCCAGACGGTCAACTTCGCTTTTCTTGACATCGATGATCCATAACGACATCTCGATCTGTTGCCGCGCCACGTCCATTGCGGTGACCAACTCGCGGGCTTGCCGCAGCTGCTCGCGTGTGCCGCGCAGCAGCAGACTGTTTGATTGCGGATGGGCCATGATGACCATGCCCGCGGCCGGGGCCGACACGGCCGTCGTCCGCGACGCGAGCATCGGCGTCGTTGGCGCGTCTGCGACCCCGGTGGGTTCTCCGGCATCGGCCGGACCGGCCTGCAACGTCACCTTGCCCAACTGCACTTGCGCCATCATTGCAGCCAGGACATCGGCAATCCCGGGCATAACCTCGCTTTGGCCGCGGATCCCGTAGCGACGCCCGCCAATGAAGCCGTTGTTGAGCTTTATGATCTCTACGTGCGTGGCCTCCGCGTCGGCCCCTTGGTGAATATCGTCGATGTAGTTGGCCGCGTTGATCACAGCTTCCACATAGACCGGCGGGCCGGAAACATAGAAGGTGCCGTCACCGGCAGCGCCGCGTACTGGATAGCGGCCGTCATCGAGATTGGATTGGCGCAAGAACGCCTGCAGCGAAGCCACCGAAGCCGAACGCATGCGCCCCATGGCGCTGCGGGTCTCGGAGGCGTCGTACACGTATAGCGATTGCCCGTCGCTGTACCAGATCAAGCCAAGATCCTTGCAGACCAGGTCCAGCGCCTGAGAAGACTTAGCTAAGTCAAACGTGCCTTCCAACTTCTTCTTTTGCGCCTTGGGGCTCACGATCGCTGATTGCCCGACCTTTCCGGCAACGACATTGACCAGCATCGACACGCTACCGCCGCGCGCGACAAAACCCTCTTCGCTGGGCAGATCTCGGCGCGTCAGCTGCGTGCCCTCCAAGGGAGTTTGCGCCTGAACACCAGCAACGCTGCACAGCAGGATGGCAACTGTGATGGCTCGAAGAAACATCATGCTCAATGAGTCCGGGTGATTTCGTATAAAGAGGAAGGCGAGGTGCCCGTGATGGCCTTGATCTCCGCGCAAAAGTGCGATGCGGAGGAATAGCCGTGCTCCAGCGCAAGCTGGGTGAAATTGCGGTCCGGACCGATGCCTTCCAGCAACGCGCAGGCCGCGCGGTGTACGCGCAGCCGACGCTTGAGAGACTGGCCGAAGTATTTTTTGCACAAGCGATAGAAGTGGACGTCCGACAACCCGTACTGTCGCGCCATGGCGGCAATGGAGCACTCGGAACTGCGCGCGAGGACGAAACGTACCAATTGGTAGCACTCGGTGCGGCACAGGTGCTGTGCCATATCCTCAAAACGCGGGCAGCTTTCAGCCAAGCGCTCAAGCATCCACTCGACCTGGCTGCTGGCGGTCTCGATGTCCCGCGAGCTCGCCCACGCTAGCGGAGCCGGAACTTCGCGGCGCAGCTCGCGCGCGCCGCAGACCAGGTCGTAGTAAGCCAACGCCCGTGGCAGCACGAACGGGTCGGCTTCCAAGCGCTTGAGTCCGCAGATATCGACGCCCTCGCCCATGACCAGCAGCCGTTGCCCACGCTGTAATGGCGTCGTCGGATCCACCACCACCTCAGGGCGCAGATGCGGCGTAATCACCTCAAATACGGTTGGATAGACATGCATGGAGCACCTCCAGAGTAAGCGCCAATAGCGGCAGTGAATGCGGATGCATCTGCGCAGGCGTGCAATTTACGGACAGGCACACCCAATGGAATAGCCGAAGCTGGGGGCGCGCCCCCGTCCTATCTCTTAATATTCACGGGGAAATTTCGCACGCCTTGCCAATGCATCGGAGCAAGGCCGATGCGCGGCGAGCGCACCGGCGAGATCTGAATCGCGACCAGAATCGTCGACGGGCAAGTGGCTAGGCCGGCGAGCAGCGAACCGACACAGATCTTCGAGAGTTTCCAGGACGGCATCACCCAAGCGCATTGCGGCATCCGCAAAGATGGACTAGTGCATTTGTTCGACGACGAGCGCTCACGGGTACGCTCCTGTCGATTTGGAGCGATGCGCTCATTTCGTTCACTGGCCTGCTAGGTGGTGCAGCATCCAGCCACCGGCACCGCCACTTAGGCCCCACCCCGGGATTTTCCGGCGCCGCGAGGGCGGCACTGAGCGGGCCAGAAAAAACGTCGGCGCTCCGGAATCCGAAGCAGGATGTGCACGTGATCCGGCATCAAGCGCCCTTCCTCGACCCAGCTCTCCTTCTGCTTGGCCAAACACCGGACTACCTAACCCAAGTACTTTCGCATTCAACGTACAAACGCCCTGCGCCGGCACTTCGGAATGAGCGCCTCGGAATACAGGCACTCCCCTTTTGTGAAGTTCAAAGCCTCAAATTCATACCCTAAGGCAGGGGACACTCGATAGCATCGTAGCGGCCGGCCAACCGGACCATCCCCGGATCTGGGTCACTACCGAGACGGGAAGATGATCGCCCAGTGGCCCGCCCAGAGCGGAAGGGCTCAGCGCGCGCGCCACGTTGCGCGCGCAGCCGACTCTGACGTGAGATAGCGAATATTCGCCATATTGACCGGGATACATCGCCAAGCATGCCCGATTGCAGTGGCGCATACTCCGCTGGTAGGGAGCCGGTGGCCACGACGGCCTACTGGAAACTTCCTCGCCCCAGTCATCCACCTGCATTCCCGACGAGGCCAATCACATGTACCGAGTCATTGTCGTTGATGATCACCCCATGGTTTGCGCGGCCATCAAGGCGCTACTAGAAGGCTGCGGCCAGTTCGAAGTGATCGCCGAACGCAGCAACGGCAGCGCCGGCTTGGCGGCCGTACGTGAGATGGCGCCCGACCTGCTGATCGTCGATTTGGACATTCCGATGCTAGGCGGCCTTGAGGTCATCCGCCGCGTGCGCGCCAGCGAGGGCAAGACCGCCATCGTCGTGGTCTCCGCCGCCGACGAAAGGGCCAATGGCATCCGCGTCCTGCGTATGGGCGCCAACGGCTTCGTGCACAAGGGCGGGGCCTTGAACGAGCTGATCACCGCGGCATTACTGGCGGTGCAGGGCAAGAGTTTCTTTTGCCAGGACGTGCTGGCCAATGCCGCTAACTACCCGCGCTTTGCCGGCGACGGCTCGATCGGACAACTAAGCGAGAAGGAATTCGAGGTCTTTCGTTGCCTAGCCCAAGGGCAATCCAACGTGGAGATCGCATCGCATATGTTGATCAGCAACAAAACCGTCAGCGCACACAAGCGGCGCATCATGAGCAAGCTCGGCCTGACCAACATTCGCGACTTGATCGAACTGGGCAAGAGCCAGAGCATAAGCTGATCAGTGCGGGCTCAGGCCGTGGCTGCTTGCGAAGGAGCCAAGCTCCAGCGGCGGCGGGATACCCAAGGCGCGAATGACGCGCGCTTTGTAGTTGCTGATCGCCTTCTCGGTGAGGTGCAGGTTGCGCTTGATTTGACTGACCGGCGTGCCATCAAGCAAATAGTAGAAAATATCGAGCTCGCAATCGCTCAGCTGCGCGAATTTTTGCGCCGCCGTTCCCTGCGGGGAGGTATGAAGAAACTGATCGAGCGAGGACTGGCTGACATAGCTGTGCCCGTGCGCGCACAGATCGATCGCCAGTAAGAGTTCGCGTGCGTCGGCCGATTTGTGCACGAAACTATTGGCGCCAGCACGCAATGCGCGCGCGCCCAGCAGCCACTCCGGCTGCGCGGCCGCCGCCAGGATACGCAGCGGTTTGCTCGAGGCCCGCAGACGCCGAATCAAGCCCAGCGATTTACGTAAAGGCCGGGCAATATCTACGATCACCAGATCGGGACGGTGTTCGTGCATCAGGCTCAAGGCAGCCAGCGAGCACGGAGAATCGCCCACCCATTCCAGCTCCGGACGCTGCTCGAGCAGCAGCCGCACTCCCAGCCGCGTCAGCGGCTCGCTGGAGACGATGACAACGCGCATGCTCTCGTTGAGCGTTGGCTGGTAAAGCCGAAACTGCGTGCTGGCGGCCACCGTGTCATCCATAAGCAAGAACCGAGTGAAAGGAAATTCGCATTGTTCCAACCTACCGGCCACCCTAGGCCGTGAACAGACGAAGCCATCCCGGATCGTCCGGCGAATCTTCTTTGGCTTGGGCCGCCTCCGCGCGCGCAAGGTGCGGCACTGGGGCCTGGTCACGCGCTGAGTTCAACTGGCGATGCGCTTGCCCTCGGTGCAAGGTAACCGCTCCAAGGAGTACCGCATGATGCCCCTATCTCCGCCAGCCCTGGCTCCCCTTCCGGCCTTGGCGACCGAGGACAACCCCGTCAACGCGCTGATGCTCAGTCAGCAATGGGCCGCCCTCGCCTACGCCTAGGCCTGGGCAATCGCGTGCGAGGGCGAACAGGCTTAGCATACGCCCGGCGCGCAGTCCTATGCCGCCGTGCCGACCGATGCGAGATGTCCGCGCTGGACGGCTATGGCTTGAGCCGGCGCGTTGGCGTCCCTGCCACGCCCGGACACCCGCGCTTGCCCATCGCCACCGTGCCTGCACGCCGGAGCCTGTGCAGCCATCAGCCCCAGGCCGTGGCTGCGGGCATCGCCGTGGCCGCAGCTCGGTGGTCGGTAGCGCGTTTGGACGGTGCCCCGCCGACGCGGCATGCGCACACTGAGCGCGCGAAGCGCCCAGACCCATCGCGCCTATCGGCTGCTGCGCGCCTGCTCGCCGCAGGGACTTCGCCATCGGCCGTCGATGCGACCTTGTGACCGGCGCCCTGCGGACAGCGCAGCTGCGCTTTGGCGCGGTCGGCCACGCATCCGATGGGCATCCGGCAAGACCCCCGAGGGCGCCGTGTCGAGGCGGTTCCGGCGACGCGACGAGGAAAGGTCCGAACGTCGGGATGGCAGGAAAGCAGTGGCGCGGGCGAGTCGCGCAAGGAGATGGCGCAGCCAGGCTATTCGTTCGATTTGTTCCGGGATCGTGCCCGACGATCATCGCGATTTCTCGTATTGCATACAGCGAAAGGCTTGCGCGTCACCTCCGCTACCGCCCACCTCCCTGTCGTGCACTACACTGCGGACCACCTTGGCGTGTACACGCCAGCCACCCACAAGGACCGTACGTCCATGCTTCCGATTTCCTCCGCAGTATTCGCTCCTTCAACCTCTGCCATGGCCACGCCTGCCTTCACGAGCGTAGCCCAACGCGTGCTCGATTGTCTGGACGCTGCGCCGCACTTGGGCGCGCGCACGGCCAGCGCAAAGACCTTGGCGACCGAACTGATGCGCAGCGGCTACGTGCAGGTTCCGGAGACCGAGCACGTACGATGGGACGCGGTCGCCGGCGTGCAATGGGCGATGGAACGCACCCTGGACGGCACGCAATTCATCGTGACCGCCGAAAGGGCGACCCCGTTTCGCACCCATGGCGATGATCCTCAAGCGCCAGCGCAATACGCCCGGAAGCTAGGCCTGCTGGCGCGACTGAATCGGGGCGACCCGTTGCACCTGGTGTTCTGCCAAGACGGCGTCGGCACGGCGCAGCAGGACGCTGCCTATCGACTCGATATCTTGCAACGCTACGGTCCCGACTCGGGCCTGCCGGTCCTGCAAGAACATGCGCTGCCGTGGGGCAAAGCTGACTTCCCCGATGCCGCCAGCGGGGCGTTCATTCTCGGCGGCGCAGGCAGCCCTGCCTTTGCCGTCCATGCCGCGCAGGCCCAGCACGCCGACGAAGGACGCAGCATCGAGCTGTTCTTCGGGGTCATGCCAGCATCGGGCAGCGCACTGGCGCAGAAGCTTGGATACTGGCACAGCGCCCTCAAGGATTGGTGCGGCCTAGACTGCATGGCGCCGCCCCGTCCGGTCGCTTAGCGCATAGCAAGCACCTGGAGCGGACGCGCAATCAAAAAGGGGCGTTATCATGCTTTGACGCGCGACAGCCCGTGTATTGGCTCAACAGCACCTTTAAGTAAGTCTAGTGGCCGCACGCGCAACTGACGCCAGGATGATATCGGCGGTCTCGTGCCAAACGAACGGCTTGGGGCCTGCGTTCTGGTTGTCGATGTAGACGTAGATGGACGGTTCGAGGTCGGACACACTGCTGAGCGCATTGTGCTTGCTCCACTGTTCACTGATCCGGGCCGAAAAATCGCTCGACCAGATTGAGCCAAGAGGCAGAGGCGGGCGTGAAGTGCTCGTGATAGCGCGGGCGTACCGCAAACCGTGCCCACACCTTTTCGGTCTTGCGCGTGCCGTCGTTCGATGATCAGGCGGACGTCCTGATTGGCCGCCACGGTCGCATCGATTGCCTTCAGAAACGGCCGGGGCTCGATGCTGCGATGACGCCATCTATGCTGTTCGATAACTTTGTCTGCGCGGCAACCGCGAGGTGGTGCCATACGCTTGTAGTCGTGAGTCCGGATCGCATGACACTGCTCCTGCCCCAGGATGAAGTTTAGCTGAAGTGTCCGTGTTAGCAGGATAGAACCCCTGCCATCTCCACACGCAGCAGGTTCACACCCGGAGTAGCCACGCTGAATCTTTCGAGCAGGTGATAGGTGACCTGACAAGGCCGCATTGCGGAATCAGGAAATCTATGTGTGCGCAAAGGTAGAAGGCTGATGACCAGGCAATGGTTCGTTCCCGTAGCGCAGGCCTTGTCTTTCGATTTCCAAGCAAACCAATAGTTGGATCTCGTCCAGGAAATCGCGGATTTCCTCGTTGGCGCTGGCGTCCAGGTGGCGACTGCGCATATGCGCCATCAGCATTCTAGCAAGCAGCGGAAGGAGGATGGCGCCTTCCTCGCGGCAGGCCTCCTGTAGCAGGCGAGTGAGTGTGGCCACGTCCTTTGTTGCCTTCGTGTCGGCCGCCGGGGCTGCGGGCGATCCGTTCTTACGAAAGGAAGACAATGCGAGTACGTTGGTCATGGCGACATCCTGGGCAAAGCGTGTTGTGATGGCCATTAGGTTGCTTGCAGCTCGTCGGTAAACCTATGCAACAAATACGAAACTTCCTCTTTCCTGCCACCTGTGGAATTGGTGCCGACATATCGGGCCGACCGGCCGCGACCGTCAGTGCGAGCCTGCATAGGGTGGTTGCCGCACTGCAGGTCGGATCGAGCTGCGGTTCATCAGGCAACCTGGCCTCGGCGACTATCCGCACGATGACGTACCCGCGAGGAGTCGCGTCGCCCGCATGACCGCCCTTGTGCCATCGAGGCGCGCATGGAACATCTGTATGCAAGTCCCTTCGAATGCATTGCCGGACGGCTGTGGCTACGCCTTCGTCCACCTGCGCTGCGCACTACCGGAGATCAGGTCATCGTGGCCGCACGCTTGCGCGTCGCACTTCAGGTGTCCTTCGTCAACGCGGGCCTTCAGCTCTGACGCGCCGGGACCGGCTGATCCGGGAGCCCCGCCGGCAATGGCCGATGACCCTCTGCGCGTGGGCCAGCGCCGTCGCGGATTCCGTTGCCCGACCCCCAGATTGGATTTTCTCGAAGTCATTTGGCCAGGAGCAATTTGAGCCGCTTCGGCGTACTCGGCAGCGTTGTCTACGACGGGCTCCATAGGCGGGCAGCGGTGAGCATGCATTGGCCCGCAGATGCCCATCGCCCGCGCTGCACTACCCCATGTCGCAGTGGGGTTGGCGGGTCGGGGACGTAGTGCCATCCCCAGACCGCCACGTACGGGCGGTCTGGGGATGGCGCGCAACGCTTTGCGGTGCTTGCGCCAAGCGCATACCTTCAGACGCGGTGCGTGCCCGACCGGATGGCACCTCTCGCACTGGGTGACCGCCTCCCCGCCCTCGGACACGGCGCGCGCGCCATCTGTCTTTCACTCACTAGCGAGCGCATATATGCGCGCAGGGTCTCTGCCGCTGCCGCGTGGCCGATGGGGTCAAAGGGCGTTCACAGATCAAGCTCCTCCAACGCACCCAAGGTCTCGCGAATGATGAGGTGAGCCACTGGCGCAGGTGGTGATGCCATGTCGTCGGCGCCACGCCCAGAATGACCTCATCCCGTCAAGCCAACGGCTCGGTAATCTCGTTTCTACACCCGTAACAGTGCAGGCATGGCCGCCAGGCCCAAAGTCAGACCGGCTGCAGGCGCCATCGGTTACGTGACAGCTGTGCGGCGCCGTCCTTCCCCGAGGCCAAAACGCTGAAACCATCATCGCGATGATGGAAGTCACTTGAGCGGCAGTGTTCGGCGCGGCCGTGAGCGGGGAGAGGACCGCGCTCGCGGTCACCCTGCTCGTCGGCACCGCCGTGCCGGGCACGCGCCGTGCCGGGCACGCCGACGGCGGACTTCGGCGTCACTTCGAACACCGTTACTTGCCCTGGTCGGCCGCCACGCTGGTGTCGGTCGCCTCTGGCCCGTGGGCCTTCCGTTCGCTGCGCGCAGCACCCGGGCCAATTCGTTTCACCCTCAATCAGGATCGCTGGACTGCTGAGTCGCCATAAGACGCTGTAGGTCAATGCTAGCAGTCGAGCGATCCAGTCCTACAGTACCACCCAGATCGCCGACGGCACACCGAAAACCACTGTCGCTCTCAATTTCCAGCTTCCGGCGATGGGCGCATGGCCAACATGGCTCGTGCTGTTCAGCGTCCCACCCTCAATTCACTTGCTTGTTCCCGCCTGGCCACCGTGCTGAAGGTAGGCCGCAGACAACCGGGTGTCATAGTGATTTTTCGCGTAGCCCGGCCCATTGTAGACGGTTGCAAATCCTGCCCAATCCCTCATGCGCAACGCATTTCGATACGGTGCCCGATCGATGAACTGTACAAACGCTGCCAATTGTTCTTCGGCCCCCGCCTCCTGGGCTTTCATGAAATCGAGGACCGTCAGGAAGCCACACGCAGCGAAGTTGAAACCCATCAGCTGAAATGCCCCCCAGCTGGCAGACATGAGTGCCGCGTCATGGTCCAAAGCCATAGCGGCATTCAGCCTTTTCCACTCGCCCTCCAGGGAGCCCGTATACTTGGACTTGTCCCAATGAGGGTAGCTCAGGTCTGGGGCGATTGCGTCAAAGCGGCCGCTGGTATGTTGATGAAAGATGTGCCCTTCAAACAGTACTTTGGGCTTATCGGAAGGGGGCTGAAGAAAGCCACTCCCCGCAGACTCCACGGCTGCCACTGCCTTCAAGCACGCAATATCCACGCCAATCAGTTTGGCGGATGCGGCCCACGCCGGCTCCGATATGGTTCTGTTCATCGCTGTCTCCGATTCCTTCAAGGACGGGTGGCACTGGCGTCATCCCCGGTAGATGACGGTGAGAGCCGTTGTGTACTCGGCTTCGGTTCCGCGCCGGACACAGGCAGCGGAGAGATAGATTGGCCGTTGGCGATATGGAACGAGTACTGCGCGGCCGGCAAGTACACCACCTTCTCGGGAAGATTGAACTGATAGTGGTGGAATAACGTCGCCACGATCAGGGCGCTGCCTAGTGCAGCCAAGACGATGCCGGGCGAAGATGTTCTGAGGGCCGCCTTGGCATTGTGAGCTTCTCCACTCAACGAGGTGACCGGCGTCTGTAATCGCCCGAGCACAAAGACAGCTCCGATCAGACAGAGGACCATTCCCGTTAAGAAGCCCAGATGCATCAGCGACGCTTGGCGAAGAATGACTGCGTTGACGCTCTGCGTCCGGGCTTGGAGCGTTTCGTGTTCGAGGACCACGAGGCTATTCCATCGCATCAGCTCTGCCTGGATGTCGACACTGAACCCGCCCAGCGATGTGGCCAGCCACGGCTTTGTTTCTGGTTGCGTCTTCAACTCAACCCCCATGAGGTGAATCTGGACTAGGCTACTGACGAAGAACAGAAATCCCATCGTTGCAATGGCCCTCGTCATGAACGGAAGAACCTTCAACTGCCAGCCTTCGCTCGGCGCCTCCTGGTCCATCTGCGTGCTCATGTGTCCACCCCATGTTCTGTTGGCATCGATACGGCTACGGCAGAGAAGCTAGCCTGGCATCCTGGTACGACGCTAGTACGAACTCTGGTTCAGCCACTGACCTTCCACCGACGAACAGGACCACCCAGAACTAGAAAGATTCGGCCACGCTCAGGCCCAAGGAGGTTCGTCGCCATGAAGAGGTCAAAGTTCACCTAACAGCAGTTCGCATTCGCCTTAAGCCGTCTGAGACCGGCACAAAGATCGAGAAGGCGTGCCCGAAGAGCGGCGTTACACGTTCTGCAACCGGCGCAGGAAGTCTGATGGGTTGGGCGCATCCGAGTTGCGACGGCTACTGCAACGGGAGGAAGCGAATCGCAAGCTCAAGCAACTGGTCACCGACCTAATCCTGGACAAGATCCTGCTGCAGGATGTGTTGGCAAAACGCTCTGAGGCCAACCCTGCGCAGGCAGCTAGCGTCTGATCGACGGGTATCGCGCGCGCCGCGCCTGTGCGGTGATAACGCAGTACGCCCAGATCGGTATTGCCAGTCCAACTAGAAAGGAGATGGCTCCTTGCTCAAGCCAATCGAGGAGATCGCCGCAGTCCGGGTCCGCCACGGCCTCCGGCGCACTTTTTGTTGTTGCGACAGGAGGGCCTGGCAGGTGAACCACAAGCGGGAATATCGACTGCACAAGCATGCCGGCCCAAATCTACGTAGCCCGCACCCCGGCGGCGCAACGCCGCCGCCCATCGTTTGAAGCGCCCGTTTCCGACGGCGCCAAACCAGAGTTATCCCCTCAACGCACCTAGTTCTAGTCGCTGAAACAGACGCCAGCCAGAGGATCGAAAGCTGGAGACAGGATTACAATCACGCCCTCCCCCATTCGGCCATTAGGGATAGCCCGCCGGCCGAGTACGCGGCGCAGTTCCAACCCCCAAAAGCCGAATTTTCCACTTGTGGCGGTGCTACCTCGAGGGTCCGGCCGCCGGTGAGCCCGAATCGAGCGGCCGGACGCGCCGCGAGAAACGGATCGTTACGATGTCGAATGGGCGATGCAGCCCCGAAGTGAGCGTGACGTCCCGTTGCAGCGCTCGACTCAGCCGAGCTGATCGATCAGGTTGCCGGACCTATCTTGGCGCGTGGCCGGGGCATCAGAGCTTAAAGAGCCGTCGTACGTCAGCGGGCTTGGCAGTGCCATCGACCGCCATGGGAAGGAAATGCCGGCACTGCCATCGTTGCGTGTTCACGGCTTGCTTCGAGGCGGGTTGGCTCCACGGTGGGTACACGCGCAAGGCGCGCTTGCCGCCTTGCGCCTGCCGCGACATGACTCCGTGTGAAACCAGCAATACGGAGCTGAAAACGAACTGCCCGCAGTGGTTGGGACAGAACGCGCTCACCACGACAAAGTCGACGCCATCATCAGCATCCAGTGGCGCGATCGGGCCGTCTGGCGCTGGCCGCTTCCACACCGTCACGAACTGGCCGGTCTTCTTCGAGGTCGTCTTTGCAACACGATAGACGATCAGGCGACCGTCGAGCTCAAAACGCAAAGCGCTGTAGTCGGCCCCTTCGGCCTCACGCCAAGGGTCGCCCGTCAGCTTCATTCCCGCTGGCTCATACAAATTGCGTATGACGTCAATGAGAGGGAATGGCAAGCTATTGGTGGGAGTTGCGATCATGTGCGATGACGATGCTCAAGTGACAATACCGGAAGCGATTATGGCTCCCCCTGCGGGTTGACACAGGAAGCGGCGCGCATTGAAAGGGGCCAAAGCCACCACCGAGGATGGTTATGCGCTGGACGTGCGACAGTGCGCCCGTGTGGGCGCGTTGCAGCCGGGCTACCGTGGCGCTGGCGACGGGGCGATGCCGTCGTGGCGTCGATGGAACTGCACAGCGAACACGATCAGGTGACGCTGATCTACCGGTATTCTCGCGACGATCACGTCTGGCAAGACACGCGATATCCGGTGCGGCTCGTGCGCACGCCCTGTCATCTGGGCGGCGCACGTCCGTGGTTTCTGTGCCCGGCGCGTGGGTGCGGGCGGCGCGTGGCGCGTGGCCTGGTTGTACCTGCGCAGCGGCATTTTCGCCTGCCGGCAGTGCCAGCAACTGGCGTACGCGAGTGCGCGGGACGATGCCGATGGCCGAGCGCGGCGGGCGGACCGACTGCGGACCCGCTTGGGGTGGGCGCCGGGCATCCTCAATGACCCGGGTGGTAAACCGAAATGGATGCGCTGGCGCACTTTCGCGCGGCTGGTCGCGCAACACGACGCGCTGGCACAGCGGGCGATGGCAGGAATACTAGCGCGGCTTGGCGTCATGGATGCCGGGCTATGCCGCATCCAGCGGCGGTTGCGGTGAGACGGCCGCGGCCAGCAAGCCCGCCGGAGTGGCAAAAAAAGCGTTGCGAACCGTCCGCGATCGGCTTGGGGACAAGGAGGGTTCAGTGCCGGCCGCGTCCCGGTCTGGCGGTGGCCGACCGAGCGATGATCGGGTCTTCCGCATCCCGCCCTCCGCTTCCTTGAAAGGTGCGTACAGGCGCTACGTGGTGGCGAGCCTCCAAGTAGCGTTGGACCAGCGGTCCAAAGACCCGGTTGTGCAACTCATTCAAAGCCGCCTGCCCGGCCTGACTCATGGCTCCCGCGTCC